>SCPX01000066.1 GCA_004298615.1 Patescibacteria group bacterium
GGAGGAGGGAATTCCTAACGAAATCAAAGGAGGGTTTATACCAACCAACGAAGCACCGGAAGAGCATTTCTAATCTTAACGCTTAAAATAGCATATGGGAGACTCTATTTTCTAAAGTCTCCCTTTTTATTTTTTTTAAATTGTCGTATATGAGACGATCGTCTGATTCACGACATTTGTGTGAGTATTGATTATAAACATATTTTTAAGATATAATTCAGTTATTGATAATTTTAATTATTCCTTAAATATGCTGAAAATCGGACATCGCGGGGCGTGCGGATACGCGCCGGAAAACACTTTAAAATCATTTCAAAGGGCCATTGATTTGGGCGTTGATATGATTGAGCTGGATGTTCATCTTTGCAAAAGCGGTGAATTAATCGTGATACACGATGACACTGTAGACCGTACTACAGACGGTAGTGGTTTTGTAAAAAAATTAAAACTCAAGGACTTAAAAAAAATGAATACCGGAGAAGGGGAGAGGATCCCGACCTTGGAGGAAGTTTTAGATTTGGTTAATCGCCGAGTCAGAGTGAATATCGAATTGAAGGGGCCGAAAACCGCCAAACCGGTAATGAAATTAATTGAAGAATATGTGAAGAAAAAAGGGTGGAATATTGATGATTTTATTATTTCCTCTTTTAGCCGCCGCGAACTTAAAAAAGCGCGCGCGATCAATCCCTTGATTCAAATGGGATTTTTAATTTCACGATTTCGTTTACTTGACTATTGGTGGCTCTCGTTTGCAGAAAAAATCGGGGCATATTTTATCGGGCCTAGTTTGAAAATTACCTCAAAACGCTTGATCCGCAAAGCTCATAAACACGGATTGCGCGTTTATATATGGACTGTCAATGATCCAAAAGACATTGAGAGGATGCGGAGATGGGGAGCAGATGGCGTTTTTAGCAACTTTCCCTGATAGGGCATAGGGTTGACAAAAGGTGAAAAAATAAGTAAAGTTATTTTGATTTGTACATTAAAACAACTAACCATGGAGGTGGCAAGATGAAACCAGAGGAGAAAAAGGGGGTTAAAGTTCCTTTAGTCGGAAATCCAAAAGGATCGCCTGAAACGGAATTCAGCAAGTGTTGTACTATGCCGATAATCCTGTCGTCCGCCAAAGGAGGGGTAATTAAGATTTGCAAAAAGTGCCGGATAAAAATATCCGAGAAGGAGGTGAAAAATGACGCGAAGCGAGAAGAAAGCTGCATCAGCTGAGGCAATGTGTGTTTGGCGCTATACTACGCCAATTCCGTGCCCGATTTGCAGCGAGCCGACTGTTTCAACTTGGGATTCCAATCACAGAAATGAGTCAGATCAATTAATATTCTTGCGCGGATGCATGGGATGTAATAAGGTATTTACACCGGAGCTCATACTTATTCCGGAATTAACCCTCGTACAAGACGGGAATAAAAAATAATAATTTATAGATATCATTTACTTAAGAGGCCTGAACCTAATACAGGCCTCTCTTTTTTTATTCATCTTTTTCAGCAAGCGGGTGAAATTTTCTATGCGTGCTTTCGGCGAATTTATCAGAGGCATGGACATAGCGCGTGGTCGTGTCAAGCGATTCATGGCCTAAAAGAATCTGAATCGCGGCCGGACTGGCGCCTTGCTCGGCCAAATAAGTGGCAAAACCGTGGCGCAAAGAATGCGCCGAAGTCGGAACATTGATTCTTAATAATTCGCGATATTTTTTTATTTTATCTTGGAAATAATTAGTTGAAATTCGTTTTTTGGCGTCTCCGGCATTGCGGCCGCGATAGGGGATAAAAAGGCCGGGATGATTATCTGTTCTTAAATTTGAATATTCATCTAAATGCAGTTTGGCGCGGGGCGTTAAATAAACAAATCTTTGTTTTTTTCCCTTTCCCATAATAAATATTTTTCCGGTCTCGTCAATTTGATTCCGATTGAGATTAACTAACTCTGAAATACGCATACCGGTTGAAAATAAAAGCTCAAGCATTGCGCGGTTGCGCACGGCTATAATTTTCTTTTTTTCGAATTTTGACGGCGCTTCAATGAGTTTGACCAATTCGTCAAATTCGGCCACGCGAGCGTGTTTGCGCTCGTTTTTAATGAGCTTGATATTTTCCGGACCAATTGGCGTTTTATAATCCAAATCAATTAAATATTTCAGATAGGTTCGCAAAGACGAGAGCATTCTATTCAGGGAATAACTCGATAATTTTTTTACTTCATTATCGCCGCCTTTAGCGGTTTTACGATCTATAGAGTTAAGATATGCTTTATAGAGATCAATATCGCGCTTGTTAATATTGTTAAATTCCTTTTTTATTTCGTCCCGCAAAAATAAAGAAAAGACATTCAAGTCTCTTTCATAATTATAAATTGTTTCATCGGAATAATTATTCACCCTAAGTGATAGCAGGAAATCATCTAAATGAGGCAATTCAGCGTTATTCATAGTATTATAAAGTTTTATCGCTAACGAAAGTGAGTGTAAGAGATATTATACTCAATTATATAATATCCAATAAAATGTGTCAAATACCCCACTCCGTGATGTTTTAAGGCAAATATTCCAACGGATTGACCGGGATGCCGTTGAGGCGGACTTCAAAGTGCAAATGAGGGCCGGTGGTGAGGCGACCGGCGCCGGCCGTGCCCGGAAGACCGCCGCTGCGGCTAATGGTTTGACCCTTTTGAACAATCTCGCCTTCTACGACATTTACGCCGCTCAAATGGCCGTATACGGTTGATAATCCATTCTCGTGAACTATTAGGACAAAATTATACGCCGGATAAATTATCTTGCCGCTGGAATTTTTCACCCAATCAAGTTTTTTGGCGATTGCCACCACCCCCCCATCGGCGGCCTTAATCGCTGTACCCTGCGGCGTGCCGATATCAATGGCCGGATGCTCAAAATATCGGCGATACACATAAGTCGGATCATGAAAAGTCGCGGTAACACGGCGCGAATCAATCGGCCAATCAATAACGCCCGTACCGGCCTTGGCAATCAAATCGGTGGAATCCTTGTCGCCGGTATTTGAATTTTGCGCTTCTTTTTGCTTTTGCTCTTCCAGACGCTTGCGGACAGTCTCCGACATTGCTGCGATTTCCGAACTGACGCTGTCTTGTTCCGATTTTACATCCTGCACTAAATCCTGGAATTTTGATTCATCGCTTTGTGTTTGCTCAAGGATATCTTTTTTTGCGTCTTTTTGCGCCAATAGCGTGTCCTTTTTAGTGGAAAAATCAATTTGCAAATTTCCCAAATCAGCGATCTTTACCTCCAACTCTGATTTCTTTTCCTCCAATGTGGTTTTTAAATCTTTGACCTGCTGGACCGTATCGGTAAGCTCGCTGTTTAATGAAATCAAAGAGTGCGAATAATTGTAATATTCGGAAAAGGAATTGTTTTGCAAAATTATGTCAAGAACGGATTTTTGGTCATTGCGATATAAAATCCGCAAAAGCTCTTCCAATGTATCTCTATGCTCGGCGATTTTTTCCTCTTGAGCGCGTATGTCAAGTTTTAAATTCTCTATTTCCAATGTAGTGGCGTCAATCTCCTGCTGAAGCTTTTCAATTTCCAATTCAACCGAGTGAATCTCGTCGTCTAAAATCGCGATGTGATTTTTTAAAGTAAGCGCTTCGGTGCGCTTGGCCGCGATTGCCTGTTTATAAACTTCAATGTCTTTGGCTAATTCATCTATTTTTGATTTTTTTTGCGTAATTTCTTCATTTAGCTTGCCAATATCTTCCGGATCGGTATTAACCGTGCTATCTTGAGCGGTTACCGAGACAGATTCGTTAGTGTTAGCATCAGTTGAATCAACCTGTTGCGCAAGCCCGGTCAAACTAAAAAAACCGCCTAATAAACTTGTGACAACAAAGGCGGCAAAGACAATTTTTGCGCTAAGATTAGCTATTTTTAACGATTTTTGTGTTGATTTTTTAAGCATAGCAATGGTATTATGATTTTTTGTATTAAATAATTATACCACAAATTTACTTAGATTTAAAGAACCGAGATTGCGCGATTTATACGCTCCACGCACTTCTCTTTGCCTAAAATTTCCATAATTTCAAAAGCTCCGGCACTCGCTTCTTTTCCGGTAAAAGCGGCGCGCAAAGGCCAGAGAACTTCAATCGGCTTGAAATTATTTTGCTCGCAAAATTTATACCAAATATCTTTTAATTTATTCGCTTCAAAATCAGCATTATCAATCGTCATAATAAATACTGCCGATGCATCAAGAGCTTTTTTGGTAGTTTCGGCATTCCCTTTTTTAGGAATCAGAATTTTTTGATCAATTTGCGGTTCTTTAAAAAAATAATCAATATGTCCGCTGATTTCTGAAATGGTCTGGATGCGCGATTGTTCCAAAAGAATTATTTTTTCCAATCTTGCCAGCTCTTTTTCCGAAGGCGCCAAAACCATCAGACTCGCTTCCTGCAGATAAGGAATACACAATTCAGTCAATTTATCGATTTTTAAATTCCTGATATAATTGCCGTTCAGCCACTTTAGTTTCTCAATATTAAAAACCGCGCCGCTTTTTTGAATCCGCTCAAGAGAAAATTGTTTGATCAAATCTTCGCGCGTAAAAATCTCCTGATCCGTCCCAGGATTCCATCCCAAGAGAGAAATGAAATTTACAATCGCGTCCGCCAAAAAGCCCTGATTCTTATAATCGTCAATAGAGGTGGCGCCGTGCCGCTTGGAAAGCTTGCTCTTATCCGGCCCCAAAATCATCGGAATGTGGGCGAATTGCGGAGGTACCGCTCCCAGCGCTTCGTATACAAGAATTTGCTTGGGCGTATTGGAAAGATGATCTTCGCCACGAATCACATGGGATATTTTCATTTCAATGTCATCCACGACATTGGAGAAAATAAAAATCGGAACGCCGTCGCTTTTCACCATTACGAAATCGCCGAAAAGCGATGAGTCAAATTCGACATTGCCGCGGATTAAATCATTGACGATTATTTTTTTCGGCTCAATAACAAAACGAATCACATGCGGTGTATTTAGCGCGATTAATTTTTCCGCTTCATCTTTGCTTTTATTTTTGCACTTGCCGGAATAGCGCGGCGCTATCCCCTCTTTCATTTGCGCTTCTCTTTCCTTTTCCAGTTCTTCCGGCTTGCAAAAGCAATGATATGCTTTATTTTCCACCAGCAATTTTTGCGCATATTTTTTATAAATACCCAACCTCTCCATTTGGCGATAATGCCCGAATGGCCCTTCCGCATCCGGACCCTCATCCCAATCAAGTCCCAACCACTTCATACCTTCAATGATATTATTCTCCGATTCAATGGTGGAACGGCCTCGATCCGTGTCTTCAATGCGCAAAATAAAGGTCCCGCCAGTATGTCTGGCAAAAAGATAATTAAATAACGCCGTCCGCGCGCTGCCAATGTGTAAAACACCTGTCGGCGACGGTGCGAAACGAACTCTGATATTTGGATCGCTGTGTCTATTTTTCATACAGTATAAATTTACCCTATTTTCTCCTTTAAAACAAGCAATGGAAAGATAACGACTGCCCTGAAAATCCGATTAAATCTCCCCGGTTGTTTAAAAAGCCGCCAGAGCCATTCTAAGCCCATTTTGCGCATAAAAATCGGCGCGCGGGTTATTTCTCCCGCAATATAGTCAAATGCGCCGCCGACGCCCATAGCAGCTTTAATGCTATTTAATCTAGGCAAATTTCGCGCGATCCATTTTTCTTGCTTGGGCGCGCCATAGGCCACGAAAACGACTTTCGCGTTTGTCGCGTTTATAGTACTGGTCGCCTCCCTATCCCCCGCCTCGTTTGCCTTTCCCTCAAAAATACCGGCAATCTGCAAATCGGGAAATTTATTTTTTAGTTTTTCCGCGCATTTTTCTGCTGCTCCATTTCTGCCGCCCAAAAGAAAAATCGGAACTCTAAGTTTAGCGAATTTTTCGCACAATTCTTGCATAAAATCAGTTCCGGTAATTCGCTGCGGAATAGGCAGTCCCAGAAATCGTGCAGCCAATTGTATCCCCCGTCCGTCCGTTATTGATAAATCGGCGTTTTTTAAAATATCTCTAAATTCATCATCCTTTTGCGCCGCTACGACAAATTCCGGATTGGGCGTTGTGATATGGCGCTTCTTGCCGTCTTTTAACCAATCGCAAACAATTCCCGCAGCTTGATGAAATCCGACCAAATCAAAACGCACGCCAAGAATTTCAATACTTATTGATTTGCTCGCAGCCATAAACAAAAACTATTCTCCTATTCGCGCGAATTAGAGATTACATGACGACATTGGTTTATTCAATCGCCTTCAGGAAAACTTCCGCAAAATCTTCGTGCGGCGAATAATGGATTTCCAATTTTCCTTTGCGGGATTTTTTGATATGCTTTCCGATCGTTACGGCCAATTCTTTCGTTAAAGTGTTAACGACGACTTTATCTTTGGTCAAGTTTATTCCAATCAGTCGTCTAAGCGGATCACGGTTGAATTCCTGACCGGCAATATTGCGGATCTCATTTTGAATTTCTTTCGCTCCAGAATCAAAAATCGCGCGATCAATCGTCAGCACGCCCTCCGCAATCCCCTCTTTTTCTTTGCGGCAAGCCGGGCAAAGCGTTAGTGTTAATTGATTGAGCTTTCTATGCTCTTTTACCAGCGCGTCATTTTTTTGCCAGCGGCCGCGATGCAAAATTATGCCGCACCGTTTGCATACTTCATGATTCGGCTTTTTAGAATCCTTATTCGGCTTGTGATGATGAGGCGGCTGTTTGATGTACTTCATAATCGTAAAATTTAAATTAATAATAAAATTTTATTTCGCTTCATTAATACACTTCATTAATTCTTGCGTTTGCGTCCAGCCGCAAAGCCCTGTCGGCTGTTTTTCGCACCGGGCGGTTTTATAACACGCATATTCCGGCCGGTATTCACAAGTCGTGATAATATCTTCGGCGTTTTTATCAACGCATAATTGGCCGCTGCAACCGGAGATTTTACAATCGGGCGATGTAATATTTTTGTTATTATTGGCCGGTTTATTCGCGTTTATGTCTTCAACAAATATCTTATCTCCGGCGCGGCATTGCCTCGGATATGACTCCATAATTGGAAACCCGAGTTTTGCGCATTGCTCGAAATTATTCACCTTGCCAACGCTCGTTCGATTAATAATGTAAGCAAACAAAAACGCGGCAATGGTTAAAATAATAATTATTATCGCGATAATCGCAATTTTCTTATTCATATTTATTTTTTATTATCTGACGGCGTCCAGACGGCGTCTTTTATCCCTTGATTATAATTAGCCGCGCGGGATAAAATAAACAAAAGATCGGACAAACGATTTAGAAATTTTACGGGGATCTCGCCGATATTTTCTTGCTGGGAAAGTTTTACGGATATTCTTTCTGCCCGGCGACATACTGTTCGCGCGATATGCAGAGCCGCGCCGCTTAAGCCGCCGCCCGGCAAGATGAATTGTTTAAGCGGCGGCAATTTCATATCGTACCTGTCAATAATTTGCTCCAGCCGTTTGACATCGTTTTCTGACAAGCGAGGAATTTTTCGGCCAATCTTGGCGTCCCGCGGAGCGGCCATATCCGATCCCAGCACGAAAAGATCGCTTTGCAATTCATTTAACACTCGATCAATTTCCAAAGACGGCCTTTGCGCTCGCGCAAATCCAAGCGCCGCATTCAATTCATCCACCGCTCCGTACGCCTCCACGCGCAATGAATCTTTCGCCACGCATTCATTATTAAACAATCTGGTCTTTCCCTTATCGCCTTTTTTCGTGTAAATTTTCATAAACTGCACAAACTACACACTTTTCGTAGTTTCCAAAATTTCCTTAAGTTTGGCAAGCGATTGCTTGAGATTGACTTGATGGATTCCGTCTACCACGACTGCAGCTAATGCGGCCAGCGCGCCTTTGAGCACAGTACTTTCAACAATTATTGTTAATTTTGTTCCATCGCCGGAAGGTTCAAAACAGTAAGTTCTGAAACTGTCGGCGTCTCCGCAAGTTTTGACCACCCACTTTTTCAATGGCTCCAGCTCCATCACTTCGCCTTTGCCGTGAAGTTCAACGCCTATCAGATTGACATGCCAATCCCATTTTTGGCCGACTTTAGCCGTCTTCGGCGAAATGTTGGTTTGCTCAATAATTCCCGGGACAAATTTCGAGCCATTCGCCGGATCGGTGACATACCCAAACACTTTCTCAATCGGTGCGTTGATAATTATTGATTCGGTGATATTCGCCATAAGTTTGTGTATTATAAATTTATTTATTTTTTAATTTTTTCTGCTCGTGGTTTCCGCGTATGCCGAGTCAGTTAGATAAAATTTGCCGTCAGAAGCTTGCATTTTCAGTTGGTTACATTTTGTAACCACCTCGCTCCCCTCCTGTTTTAATCGATTTTTGAGCACTTTCCAATAATTTCTTGGATTTTCACTCGCATTTAATGCGCCTATTATATCAACTACCGAAAAAAACCACAATTCTTTTTCCTCGTCCCAATGGCGGCGAATTTGCTTGCCTTCAAAAATTGTGATTTGTTTTTTGCTTTTTTCCATAAAATTATGACTGTCTGAGTTTGTCGCAAAAAATTTGTCCGAAGCTACCGGAACAAACATCCTTATCGTTCAACATTACCTCCCGTACTTTCATCCAGTTTGCACTGGGAAAGTTTTGTTTTTCAAAAAACTCTTTGAAATCTTGGTTAAAGAAATCAGCAAATTTTTCAAAAGTAGTAAGACCTCCTGCGCGTTGTGCAATATCCCACGGCCTCGCGTTCATATTGCTAATACAATACTCAATTTTTGGATAAAGCGTGATCGACTGAAATTTTCCGTATTCATTTTTGAAGTAGGTGTACATCACTTGGTCAATAAGAATCGTGAATGCGAGACAATACAAAAATCTCATAGTATGCCAAGGATCGGTTTTAACATGGGACATGGTATTTTCATTCAAATCTTGAATAGGAATATAAACATCCTCGCCCGGATGTTGGTGAACCATTTTTGATTTCGCCATAAATTCGGCAAAATCAGCGCGGAAATTTTTGCAATAATAATCTTTTGGTTCCATATTATTTGAATACTACTTTCTATCTATGTCAAATATCTCCAATGCAATACTTACAAGCTCCTTGGTTCTATTTTCTATATCATTAATTTTCCATTCATCTTTTATGGCTAACACATTATTTAAAAACAATTGATTTTTATATCCTATATTTTTACCTTTAGAATCTTTTCTATCTCGCTTTTTTATAAATTCAAAATTAGATAGACTTTGGTTATAAATAGTCAAAGTTAGGTTTCCCAATTTATGTACGTATTTTTCTTGTAATGCTTCTGCTTTTTCCCTATCACCGTCCGCTATCATTTCAAGCCAATACTTAGGTATATTTTTTCCTTCCGGAAAAACATGTTCTATAGACCAAATGAGTTTATTACTTCGATCTTTTTGCCAAAAGTTCGGATTGATTTCTTTTGTTTGCCTTTTAACTTCCTCGATTTTGCTCAAAATGAATCTAGTCGCCTCAACATTCATCTCATAGAGGTCGCCATTTAGATATTCTTCAAATTTATCCTTAGGAGAAAATCGCTCATTATTTGTAAAATACTCTACTAAATATTTGATATTTACTTTTTCTTTATCATTATGTAATTCCTCAACAATATCAATAAATATTTGGTCTAGGTTTCTTGTATTCGGGAAGTCGGTTATATTTCTTCTAATAAAATATTTCACAAGTAGCCGTATAATTTCTTTGTAGAAAGAAATTTCTTGTCCTTTGTAGTTAGAAAATAGAAATAATAGAAATGCGTACGCTGGCGCTGCTTGAACATTAGATAAATCTATAAGCTCCGCCTTTATACTAATGTAGGGTTCTAATTCTAAATCGTCTGGGAAAACAAGCTCATTATAAATTGATGATTTTTGAATCAATTGATCAAAAATATAGGTTGGATTTTTAGCAATTAGCGTTTCGTATATTTTAATGATATTTGATCTTGTAGCTTTTGAATAATTACCCACTTTTATATCAGCACTTGATTTAAAAGCATTGTAAAATTGTCTGATGAATCTTTCTTGAATCGTATATTCTGGTAGAGCATTGATAATCTTATTCCACTTTGTAAATGATTCATCAATCGTCAAGCCCGCCTTTTTTTCTAGTTCTGAAAGCATCTTATTTTTAATAAGATCAATTGCAGATAATGGTACGCCTCGATTATTTAAACTTTCAAAAAGGAGAAAAGCGTCAGAATGAGAGCTAACCTCAATTTTCACAATCATTGTCGCTTTTATTTTTTCTAGCAGACCGAATAACTCCTTTTCGCTAAAATTTTCTAATTTATTTAAAAAATATTTGTATGCTTTATATATTCTTCTGTTTCCAATATTTTTTAGGCTTGTATCGCTAAAATCAATAACTCCAATTTCACTTAAAACTGCTTGATAATCCTGATGATTATTGTTTTGGTAAGACAATTCTATCCGTAGATTTTTATTATGTTTAAGAATCAAGCTCCATTTTAAATTAGTTAATTCTGATTTTAACTCATCATCATTATCTTTAATTTTATCTTTCAATAATTGATAGATTACTGAAAACACAAGAGAAACCGTCGTCAATCTTTGTTGCCCGTCTATTAATTCAAGTTCTGGATTGAAAGTGTCAGTTCCTTTGTTGATGCATATAATTGAACCGATAAAATGATTTCCGTCACTTTCTAAAACATCGTTTAGTAATTCTTCCCAGTTATCTTTATTCCAAATATATTCTCGTTGAAATTTTGGAATGATATATTTAGTTTTGTTGTCGGGGGCAAAAATTTCGGACAACAAATATTTATTAGCGTTATTAATCATATTGTAATTTATTTAAAAATTCTATCATTGGAACGCCTAATGATTTGGCGATTTTTGCTATAAATTTAAAAATATTTATTTATTGCCAAATCTCTATTCAGTACGCCGCCTTCTCTTTCCTTTATATCGTAAGTCCAATATTTTCTATTTTCAAAATATAAATATCTGAAAGTGGTTTGATGAAATTTTTCATCAACGCCATTTTCTTCAATTTGTTTTATAAACCAATCGTATTCTTTCTGACCTTCCGTATCTAAGTTGTCGTAAACCACATATTCATGCGGCGCGGTTTTTGCGTATGTTTTGGCGAAAATCCAGGCATTGCCGTCAATAAATTTTTTCAATCTGATTTCATTTTCTGTCATATTCTAAACATTCAAAACATTTCTCAAGTACCGTTATTTTTTAATGAGTTCCTCAATTACTTCTATTAATTTGTCAGTAAATTCGCCCCATTCTTTTAATTTATATGTTGCAAAATGTTCTTTCCAATCGTTTTGTAATTTAAGTCCGGTTTTTTCTTCTATTAGTTTCCCAAATAAATCTCTATACTCCTCGGTATTTTTAGACTCATGCAGCCAATGGAAATTCAGACTTAGCACACCATTTGAACGAACGGTAATAATTGACTTATTTTCACTTATCTTTTCAACGACGGGATTAAACGATCCTCTAGTATTACCAGTCCCCCAATAAATTATGGAATTGCCCTTACAAAAGTTATACAATTTTTTGATAGAATCTAGTTCCTTGCCGCTAAAATTCTTATTAACTTCATTCATGAATTGCTCTTCATCCCAGACTTTTCTTTTAGAACTAGATCTTATTATATCCTTCTTCACCTCCGCTCCGAATATTCTAGGAATTATAATCTCGTATGTATCATGCTTGTAATATTCAAGCTCCACGGCATAGATATCAAATTGGCTGTTTTGGTTGACATAAAGGATTAAGTCCTTAAGTCGGGCATCAAGACTATCCATTAGAATAACAAAATGGAGAACGCCGCCGCTTAAATTGTTTTTGACCGAATCAAGATGTTGACTTAGCTCTTCATCGGATAATCCGAAGTATTCTTGGAGTTTTTGGTTGAGCGGGATTTTGAATTTTTTTTGGACGCCATCGTCAAGAATTGAAATAAACTCACTGGAATCCCCCGAGTGTTTCCAGAGCGCCGCGCCGTAATCAAGCGCTTGCGCGATAACCGTGCGCTTGTCCGGATTTTTATACAGTTTGGTTTCTACGATGTAGATCTCCCCGTCTTTATCTATACCGATCGCGTCAATGGGTCCGCTGTTTGTCGGAAATTCGCGCGCGAGAATGAGCAATTTGATATCTTCTTTGATGTCGTAAAGAGGGATGCTCTCCGGATTTTCATGGATATACCGTTGAAGATCATCTTCTTTGTCAAAATCCGACTTGTCCACTCGTACCGCGTTTTTACCGTTTTTGGAAATAATGATTGACATAATGATTCATCGCGTTTATTAGCTGCTAGATTCCATCCGCGCCTGCGGGACTAGGATTCGAACCTAGATTAGCGGATTCAGAGTCCGCTGTCCTACTTCACCCCGCCAAAGGCGGGGCAAGTTAGACGATCTTATTTTCATTCCTTTCCAGAGCTGCGGGACTAGGATTCGAACCTAGATGACCAGATTCAGAGTCTGGTATCCTACCATTAGATGATCCCGCAATAATATTATTCGCTCGTCAATTCCACTATCGCCATTTCTAAAGGCAGTTGCGGAATGTCCACTAATTTCATCCGGCCCTGGGCGATGATCAAATTGTCCAAAATTTTTACCAATTGCTTTTCGGTTGATTTTTCCGCCAGAGTGATTAACTCTTTTTCCGCTTCAATTTCCACATCGAAAAATTCGGTCAATTCTTGGGCGCCGGCGGATTTCAATACCATTAACTTGCGGGAAAATTCAATCAATTCTTTCAATAACTCTCCCGCATCCGTGCCGCCGTCAATGGCTTCATTTAAAGTAAGGATCGCCTGACGCGCATCTTTTTGAATTATGCCGGAAAGAATTTTCAGGAGCTGATCGGTTGATTGCCTGGGCAAAATCACATCCACCGTTTCATCGGAAATTTTATCATCGCCAAGCGAAAAAAGTTTCCCTAAAATTCCCTCAGCGTCACGGAAAGATCCGCCCGCGGCTTTGGCCACTCTTTTTAAGCCGTCATTTGAAATGATCCGTTTTTCTTTTTGGGAAATTTCCGAAAGCCTTTTGACAATGTCCTCAATTCCGGCGCGTGAAAAATCAAAACGCTGGCACCGGGAAACAATGGTTTTTGGGAGTTTGTTTATTTCCGTGGTGGCAAGAATAAAAATCGCGTGCTTGGGCGGCTCTTCCAGAGTCTTCAGCAAAGCGTTGAAAGACTCGGTGGTCAGCATATGCACTTCGTCAATTATATACACTTTGTACGGAAACACAGATGGAAGAAATCTGACATTTTCCCGCAAATCCCGGGCTTCTTCAATGCGACGATTAGACGCACCGTCTATTTCAATCAAATCAATCGCCCGATTTTCCTGCATTGCCCGGCAGTTATCACAAACCGTGCATGGTTCGCCATTTTTTTGATTCAGGCAATTAACCGCTTTGGCGAAAATCCTGGCAGTCGTAGTTTTTCCAATTCCCCGCGGCCCGCAGAAAAGATACGCATGCGCGATGGATTTCTCCTCAATTTCATGCATCAGAGTCATCTTGATGTGATTTTGCCCCGTGATCTCGGAAAATTTTTGAGGACGGTATTTTCTGTATAAAGTCATAACTAAAGATTTTGTTAAAAGTTGTACGCCATAGTTGCCCGTACGGTCAAACGGTTTGATTTTACGGTTTTATACCGTTTGACGAAACCGTATAACAATACGGGTGGCGAAACCGTTAAACGATTTTTGTCTCCGTCGCGGTTGACGACTGACTTTCTGCTTTAATTATATTCTCCACCGCCGCCCATTTGGTAGGCGGCCCTTCCGGCACTAAAAGAACAATCTCATCGCCCTCCTGTCCTTTGAAATATGTAATGCTTGCCACCAAAACATGATAAATATGCCCCTCGGCTTCGGCGCGGAATTCCTGCGATGCTTCATCCTTGATTATTTTTCCCACGACGCGCTTACGCGCGATCGGACCGGTCTGCTTGTATATGAACTTGCCGTCTTTTGTTATGACGAGTTTAAGCTTGTCCCCTTCAATTAATTTTGATTTAGACGCATAATTGGCCGGCACGGTATAGACTTTGCTCTCGGCGTCAATCATATGCTGGCCGTCAAAAATTCCTTCCACCACCCTCTCGGCCGACTCGGCGGAGACTTCGGCATGCGGAATATGAGATGCTTTTTCGTGAACCAAGTCAGTGCCTCCGGTCACTTGATTGATCATTTGCGCGGCCGCATTCAAGCTTTCCCGCGCTCCGTCTATCAATTGTTTTATCACTAATATTTTTTCATTGTCAGACATATTTTTTTTAATTTTAAGTTTAATTTTCTTTGTTTTTTTAACCTTTGAGGTATTATTATCCTACAATAATCAATCGTTCCAGTCAAGGTCATCGCATCACCACTCCGCTGTTGTTAAAATGCGACCAATTGGCTGAAAATTTTTCTTTTGGCCAATACAGAATCCCCGACAAAGGATCATTGATAATCAGAGTGCGCGGATTTATCCGGCTGCCGA
Organism: Patescibacteria group bacterium; assembly: GCA_004298615.1. Taxonomy (GTDB): domain Bacteria; phylum Patescibacteriota; class Patescibacteriia; order SCPX01; family SCPX01; genus SCPX01. Next base: position 14,584 of record SCPX01000066.1, read on the forward strand.
TAAAGCCGACCAAAGTCCTTGTATGTTCGCCTTTCCAGGCGTCAATTGTTTCGCCGGCCGGAGTTTTCCATGAATCTTGCTTGGCCGGATCCACCACTCCCCAGAATTCAACCGGATTGCCATTGGCCACTTCGGCGATTATTTTTTCCAGAGTCCAATTTGTAAAACTTTCCGAGTCAGGCCGCCATTTTTTTGCGGCGCGCGCGATCGGCCCCCAGTAGACTCCGTAGCCGGTTGTATTCTGCTTTCCATTGATATCGCCCACAAAAGCGCCGTTGGGATTTCCCCAAATTCCGTTTGAGCGCTTGGTCGGATCATAGCTCACTATTTTCATTATGTCGTTTTCCGACACTTTGATTCCCTTTCCAAAAAGCGCCATTTTGAGCGCCGCCGCTTCGCAGGACAGCTTTTTATCTTGATAGTCCATCGGAATATTGAGTTTGAAAATTTCCGGTTCGGTTTTGAATGAAAATGAAAATTGCGCCGATTCCGGGGCTCCGGCGACACTCTTTATGCCGGATTCCAGATTGACAGCGTAATTGCCGTCAAAAAATAAAGAGCTGATCGGATAAACAATCACCGCGGTGTTATCGCTCCATTCATAACGCAGGGCAGTTTCCGGATAAAATCTAATTTTCTCTTCGGCCGACGCTTTATCAACCTCCTGATTGAATTTTATTGATACGGGCGAAGAAACGGCTATGCCTTGCGAATTATTTTCCGGATCAAATGAAATGATACTTACTTGTCCTATAGTTGAAAAATTATGCTTGATTTCTTTTTCCAATGTCGCGCCATCGCTAGCGTGAACAGCGGCCGGCAAAGATAATTCATATTTTGTTCCGAAAGACAATGCGGGATCGGCGATAATTTCAGCGCTCTGATCGTCAAGCCAATTGAATTTCAAATTTAACGGCGGATTGATTGAAAAATTTTTTTCAACTTCGTCGCGAACCATTGATTTTAAAAATTTTATTTTAATCGGGGCATTTGGCAAGACTTCATTCCCCAAAGGGGTAATCTCCGAGACCCCGGCCGGTTTGACGATTGAAAATGAATTTTGCAATATTTTTTCCGGTTCGCTTTTTCGCAACACGGAATTTTCCCGATCGTAAATTATGTAAGATCGCTCTATTTCCAAATCATAATCAATTCCTTGAGAAAAGCCGTTTTTAGGCTGTAAGGATAATCTAATTTTAGATTCGTCCCAGACCTCTTCAGTCTCAATCGCCGGAGAAAATATGGCGCGAATTTGAGTGAATTTATCAATCGGTTTGTTGAATTTTACGGATATAATCGCGCTTGGCAGCAGCGGATTATCAAGATTATTATCAATTTTATCAGTATCGGGGAGAGGCAAAGTTTTAAAAACTATCGGCCCGATCGGATATTTATTTGAAGATAAAAAAGGATCAATATTCCCAAGATGCGCTTGATATTCGGTATCCGGCGCCAAAGTTTGGAAAGGAACAAACACTATGGAGGTGTACAAGTGGCCGCGGATCAGCGGATCGGCAAATTTCCATTCGCCCGGAATATCGGGAGCAATAATCGGCTGAAAACTTCTTCTGATAATCGGGCGATTGAATTTAATTTTAATCTCGCCGCTGTCAAGCGGCACTATGTCCTCGGAAGGATAAATTTCCACGGCGCTCAAAGGATAAACAAAATAAAAAAGAGCGGCCAAAACGATTATGAAAACGAGGCTTAAGAAAACGAAACGGTGCTTTACATGAAACGAATGATAAAATTCAAGCATGGTTATTTTTTTATAACAACTGTTTTTCCAACCGGCACGACCTCCACCCAAGTAGCTCCCCGATTAAATTCAACCTCTTTTTTATTGGGATAGTAAAACACGGTGCGGCCGGACGGCGCTTTTTTCTTCCAGGAAATATTTATGAATTTTCCGTCTTGCATGATCATTCCTTTTCCGGAACCCGTCGTCTTTATTTCCAGCCGGCCCTTGCGGTCCAAAACTTTTTCTTTCGGAACATATTGAATAACGACATTTTTCGCAAACAGCTGTTTTTTAGTATTGGCATCCTTTTGAATCTGCCCGCCGTTCCAGCGAAGATAAATATTTTTAGCTTTATCGTATTTGTATTCGGCGTCAAAGGCTTTTGCCCCGAATTTGATTAAAACGGAAGACTTATCTTTCCCTCGTTTATTTTCAACCGCTTCTTTTTTAAATTTCCAAGACTGAAAATTAGGTATGCGGTCACCCAAAGAAAAATCAACCAGCATTTGCTTTATTTTTTTATCGCTAGTCGCCAGATTATGAACCGAGAGCGACCTGTCCGTGCGCCAAAAATATTTTGCCGTCTTGCTCCGTAAATAATCGGCATCAGTCATCAAAAGCCGCCTGATTTCCCACACTCCGTCCGGGCTGCCGCCGGCGTGCATCAAGACCGCTCCATACTCCCTTGCCCATTGCGCGTAATAAGGCCGCACGCTTCTGACCGGCATAATTTTATCCGCTTTGATATTTTCACCGTCAAAAATCGCCAAAAATCTGGTGGCGCCCCCTTCGGCCAATGTTTCATAAACCACCGATGCTTTGGATAGTCCGCCCTGGCTGTATCTCACTTGCGACAAATTTTCAATCATCACGCCCACCGGCCAAGAACGGTATTTCTCCAAAGGAATAATCGCGCCGTCCAAACTTCTTACCACATCTTTCGGAATATTGAACGATACTTTTGCGGAGCTGATGCTTCTCTCTTTCCGGCGTTCCGCGACCGCGTAAACTGTGTGCTTTCCCGTCTTGAGAGATTTCTTTGGTTTAAACTTAAAACTGCCGGTCTTTTTGCCATTCTTGGTTTTTACTGATCCGACGATTTTGTCGTCAATGACAATCAATATTTTTGTGTTATTTTCCGCCACTCCGGCAATTGTCGGAGAAAATGTCAAAATCCGCTCGTTTATTTTAGGCGCAAGAACCACCGGCGCTTTCGGCGCAACTGCTAAAGCGAAATTATCGGACAGCAGAAAAAAAGAAAAAACGGAACAAGCCGTCAAAATTATAATTCTAAATATTTTATATTTATTACTTTTTTCACTATTCATATTTCAAAGCCTTGATCGGATCAAGCCTGGCCGCTCTTATGGCCGGCGCGACGCCGAATATCACCCCGATTAAAACAGAAAAAGCGATTGCCAAGATTATAAATTCCGGCGTAATGACCGGCTCAAAATCAGCTTTTGTTTTTACAATATAAGCGGCGCCAAAGCTTAACCCCAAACCGACCCCTCCGCCCAGCAATGAAAGGATCAGACTTTCAATCAAAAATTGAATCAAAATGTCAAGCTGGGAAGCGCCAATGGCTTTGCGGATGCCGATCTCACGAGTGCGCTCGGTGACGGACACAAGCATTATATTCATAATGCCGATACCGCCCACCAAAAGCGAAATGGCTCCCAATGCTCCCAAAAGCGCCCGCATTACATCAAGAATCGTCCCGACCAAGTCCACCATATCTTCCTGCGTAAAGACTGTGAAATCTTCCGAATCTTTATGGTTTTTCAGTATCACTTTTTTTATTTCTTCTTTGGCTTCTTTCACATCCGTATCGGATTTTATCTTCGCCACAATGCGAAAGACTTGCTCCGTATTAGTCAATTCAATTCCCGCGGAAAAAGGCAAATAAACCGCATCGTCAAAACTTTGCCCGCCAAAGGGGCTGGCCGATTGTTTTGGTTTTTCCAAGACGCCGATTACTTCAATCTCTTCTCCGCGGATAATCACTTTCTTGCCAATCGCGTTTTCATCGCCGAAAATGGATTGAGCGATCGGATATCCCAAAACAATCACCCGCTCTTTTTCATCCTCGTCTTTTTGCTCAAATACGCGGCCCGAATCGAGTTTGGTGTCGCGCACCTTGAAAATATCCGGCGTCGCTCCTAAAACAAGCGCTGAAGGCGCTGATTTGTCTCCGTATTTGATGGGACTTGAGATAAGCATCATCGGCGAAACGGCTTCAATGCTGGAAACATCTTCTTTCAGCACCCTCACATCATCGTTGGTCAGCGTGCTTACGCCAATGCCGGAAGAAGGATTGAATTGCCCGGATTCCATTTTCCCCGGCAAGATAGCGATCAGATTTGAGCCCAGGCCTTCAATTTCCTTTGTGACAAATGATTTCACCCCTTCGCCTATAGCCAAAAGCTCCACAACGGCGAAAACCCCGATGATCACACCAAGCATTGTCAAAAGAGCGCGCACTTTATTGCTCCAGATTGAGATAAACGCCAATTTAATATTCTCCCAAAGTTTATAAAACATATTTTTCAATAAAGATCTGATTATTTCAAATGCAAAACTTCCAAAATACCCTTTTCGTGAATTTTGCCGTCTTTAAGATAAATGATCCGTTCCGCCGATTTGGCAATATGCGAATCGTGAGTGATCATAACAATCGTCACCTTGCGCTCTTTGTGTATTTGCGTCAGCAGTTTCAAAATCTCCTCTCCGGTTTTTGAATCCAAATTGCCGGTCGGCTCGTCTGCTAAAATTATGCGGGGCTCGGAGACCAAAGCTCTTGCTATGGCCACGCGCTGTTTTTCTCCGCCCGAAAGCTGGGTTGGTTTATGGTCAATGCGGCGCTCCAGTCCCACGGCATTGAGCATCTCGCGAGCCTTGCTTTGCCGCGCCTTAGGACGATACCCCTGATAAATAAGCGGCAATTCAACATTTTTCAATGCGGACAAACGCGGTAAAAGATTGAAATCCTGAAAAATAAAGCCTATTTTGTGGCGCCTGATTTTTACCAGTTGTCCGGAATTCAATTCTTTTACTTCCTCATTGTCAAAGCGGTATGAGCCGGAGGTAGGCTGATCCAAACACCCTAAGAGATTCAACATTGTTGATTTTCCCGATCCGGAGGGGCCCATTATGGCCGTGAATTCTCCTTCGCGTACATCAAAAGACACGCCGTTTAAAGCGCGTAATTCCTGATCGCCGATCTGAAAAGTCTTAACGAGATTTTTTACGCTGATTATATTTTCCATTGTTCCATTATATCATTTTAATGAACAAAAGACAACCTTTTTTATGATTTCGCCGTAAACATTCGCCTGATGACATCTTCAATGGGAACTTCCTCAACCAAAATATCGCTCGCCGGAAGTTTTGCCAAAATATTACTCACTCTTTTGGCTGTCTCGGTTTTTGGAACGCGCAATGAAGCGTATGTATTATTACTTTCAATTATTTCTCCATAAGGCGCAATATCCGCAGAATCAATGGCTTTTTCAAAAGTCATTTTGATGATTTTATAATCCGCGTATTTTTTAATAATTTCGGCCAGCGTCCCATCGTAGATAATTTTTCCGTCATTAATCACAATCACGCGCTTGCAAAGTTTTTCCACATCCTTCATATAGTGCGAGGTGAGCATAATTGTAGTCTGGCGCGTCTCATTGTAGTGTTTGATAAATTCCCACATTTTTTGCTGGCTGACCACATCCAGCCCGATTGTCGGCTCATCTAAATAAATCACCTTGGGATTGTGCAAGAGCGCCGCCACCAATTCGCACTTCATCCTTTCTCCCAGCGACAGCTTGCGCACCGGCGTATTGACTAAATCACGGACATTCAAAAGTTCCACCAGCTCGTCTCGCGTTTTTTTGTAATCCTTGTCGCTCACCTCATAAATCTCTTTATTTAAGACAAACGAATCTTCGGCCGGCAAATCCCACCAAAGCTGCGCCTTTTGACCCATCACCAAACTAAATTTTTTCTGATACTCCGGCTTTCTTTCCCATGGAACATATCCCATCACCCGCGCTTCACCGCCCGAAGGATAAAGAATTCCGGAAAGCATTTTCAAAGTCGTGGTTTTTCCGGCGCCATTGGGTCCCAAAAATCCCACCAATTCCCCTTCTTTAATATTGAAACTGATGCTCTTCGCGGCCGGCACTTCAATCTTTTCGCGCTTAAACAAGCTCTTCATAGACGCCAAAAGCCCAGCCTCTTTTTTAAAAGTGGTATAAGTTTTTGACAAATTTTTCACTTCAATAATAGGCATAAGTTTGATGAAAATTATTAATCCAAAAATTAAAAAAGGAAAGGACTCAAGCGAAACTTCCGCGAGAGTCCTTGATACTGCAAGTAATCGGTTGCGCCTACAGCGTGTAAACTACAACCTTCTTCCTGGAGCGAGCTATCCCACCGAGGATCGCGAATACATCGGCGCCTCCCATATCTGACCGACTATGCCCGCGCCCATAAGAACTATAGCGATTGTTTCGTTGTCCGGGACATCGAGCGAGTCAAGGCACTTGGTAACGATCTCAGCCGTTTTCTTCCAGCCGTCGCTACCGAGCGAGTGACAGACAAGGGCATGAAAAATTTTTCCCTTTCCATTTTTGCTTAACACTTCACCGAGCTTTTTCGGGCCGGTATTGGCCAGTTCGGGCCAGTAGAGGGATGAAACTACCCCCGCGAATCCGGCATCGTTGAAGCCCTCGATGTTCACCGCGAAGACGATGTGCTTGTCCGGTGTTTGAAACACATCACTGCGAACAGTATTTATTATCATTACTTATCCCCCTTTCAAGGTACAAATTTAAGCATTATGCTTAGATTTCACTCAAAGATAGCACATTAGACCATTTTTGTCAAGAACTTGCGCTGGAGTAATGGCGCAAAGCATAATTCCAAAAGCGGAAGGCGGTAAACGATAAAATAGCTGTAAAAATAATCAGAAAAGAAATATGCGACCATACGAATTTGCCGAGCAAAACATCTGCCGGCGCTGAAACCACCAAGCCGACCGGCACGATATAAAGCAAAGCGATTCTCGCGGGACCTTTGAAAATATCACCGGGGAATCGCGCCGCGCGAAAAACGCTTTCAAAAAGCCGGCCAGTACCCGTTGCCGTGATTGTCCAAAATGAAGCGGAAGCGATAATCAGCAAAAGCGAGAATACGAAAATTACGGCGATCGCCGAAAGAATTAAAAAAACGCCGATTTCCAGAAAAGAAGGAGTGATAATTTGTTTTGAAAATATATACCACCATAATAAAATCACCGAGGTTGACGAGGCGGTAATGTCAAAAGCGTCTATTATTTTAAAACTGGTTTGAAAAAGAGGAGAGATCGGCTTGGTCAGAAAAAAATCAAAACTCCCGTCTTGCAATCTGGCGGGAAGCCAAAACATCAGATTTCTATGAAAGGTTGTTATAATAACAGCTTCAACGGTAAAATACGAAGCTGTCAAAACCAAAATATCGGAATAATTCCATCCGGCAAGAATCGATGTATGCAAATAAATCGCTTGAAAAAATACCAAAGTAAGTCCGATGCGCAATACTTTCCCAATAATAGCCGCGAAAAAACTCGGCGGATACGCCGTCGCTCTGATAAAACCAAATTTGATCAATGTTTTAAATAATCTAAAATATCTCATAAAATAATCTAGCCGCCGTAGCCGACATAGCGGCGCACTCCCCTTTTCCATAAGATAAAAAACAGACAGCTTAATATTAACAGCCATGCCAAAATAGAAACAAAACCCGTAAAAATTCCGCCGATATCGATTTTGCCGAAATAAATTTGCATTGGAAAGTAGATGAAATATTGAAACGGCAGAATTTCAAAAATCGTCCGCCAAAAGCCGGGAAAAAGAGACAGCGGGATTATCGCTCCCGCGGCGACTTCCATCACTATCCTCATAATAAATCGCCAACCCCAAGTCTCTTCAAACCAAAAAGCGATAACGCTCAAAATGGCAAAAAGCAAAAAATGAAGAATGGCGGCTAAAATTATCGCGAGACAAAAAAGAGTCAGATTTAAAATTGAGCCCGGGAGGATAAAATAATCTCTAAAAAGAAAAATTATCATTGACAGTTCTGCTACTCCGAGAATCAGCGTGAAAAATTTGCGCACAAAATCGCGAGTTAACCAAAAAAACGGCACATTGATCGGCTTGATTATAAGCGCTGATATTGTACCGCGATTGATGTCGTTATTGATATCGTCGCCTTGCGCGGTGAGAAACATAATAGTTGAAATAACTCCGGCGATAAGAAGATATGTGACCATTTGCGCCAAAGTGAAAGTCCCGATTGCTTTTGCGCCATCGCCGTCAAAAACCGCATACCAAACGGCAATAGCGATAAGCATAGTGAAAATCCCGCCAATCACTTCAAGAAAGAAATTCAAGCGATAAGACAAATATTCCTGCCAAGTAGCCTTAGCGATATGCCAATAGATTTTCATAATTCTATCTTCGTCTATGATTGAAGTTTAACTAATATTCGCCAAAAATAAAAGACCCCCGAGAACGGAGGTCCCTTTTTGAATTTTCAAATTTTACCGTTTGGAGAATTGCGGAGCTCTTCTGGCGCGTTTGAGGCCCGGTTTCTTTCTTTCTTTGACTCGCGGATCCCTGGTCAGAAATCCGGAAGCGCGCATAGGTTTTCTAAAATCTTCATTGAATTTTACCAAAGCTCGGGCAATACCCAAGCGCACCGCGTCCGCTTGTCCGGCCACTCCGCCGCCCTTCACATAAGCGCTTACATCATAAATTCCCTTTGCTTCAATTTTTTCCAAAGCCTCGCGGGCGATTTTTTGGCTTTCAAATGTTGAAAAATACGCTTCCACGCTTTTTTTATTAACCGTAAATGATCCGGTGCCTTCAGTAAAAAGCCGCACTCTGGCCACTGCCGATTTCCGCCGTCCTACAGCGTAAATATAATCGCGTTTTTCCTCGGGCTTTTCAACCGGCTGGACCGCTTTCATTACCGCCGCTACTTCCACCGCTTCGGCAACTTTCTTAGCTTTGCGCACCGGCGCTTTGCGGGCGGTTTTTTTCGGTTTTTCTTCTTTTTCGCGATCATCTTTTGATTCTGTTTTCTTGGTTCGGGGAGACATATTTATGAAAATTCAAAATTTAAAGTTCAAAATTCAAAGTTATGGTTTTATAATAAGTCTGGCCATTCGATTCTTGCGCAAACGATTGTTCGGAAGCATATTATAAACCACCTTGCGCAAAAGCATATGGGGCTGTTTGTCTAAAAGCTGGCCTAATGTCGCTGACTTCATCCCGCCCGGATATCCGGAAAAACGGAAGTATTTTTTTCCGCTGCCTTTTTTCCCGGTCACTTTCAATTTCGCGGCATTTTCCACCATTACTTTGTCTCCGTGATCCAAATAAGGAATATACTTGGCGTCTGTTTTGCCGATCAAATGCATGGCAATATCGGTAGCCAATCGGCCCAGTATTTTTCCGGATGCGTCCAATGAGTATGTTTTTCTTTGAAATTTTTCAGCGCTCATATTTCAGATTTAAATGATTAAGTTTTTTTCTTATCGCTCTTTTCGCTTTTTTTCTCAACCGTTTTTGCGCTTTTTACCGGCTTGTCCGCCTTTGGCTGAAGCAAGTACTCCAAAACGGCCATTTGCGCTCCGTCCCCGAAACGAGATCCCAAATCAGTTATTCGCGTATAGCCGCTGGTGCGATCCGATAATCGCGGCGCCACTTCGGAGATCAGCCGTTTCATGGCGATCTCGCTCAAATATCGGCGCAGCATTCTTTTCCCGTGCAGGTCATTCAGTTTGCCCCAAGAAATCAGATTTTCGGCCAAGCCCCGCGCGGCCATGGCTTTTGTTTTGGTCGTTTTGATTTTCTCATGCAAAACCAAACTTTGCGCCAAATTCTTGATCAATGAATTTCTCGCCGCCGCTTTGCGATCCAAAGTGTATTTGCTTTTTCTGTGCCGCATAAAATTTATTCGGATTTCTTCTTTTTAGTTTTCTTTTCTTCTTTTGATTCGTCCTTTTCCGGTTCTTCCGATTTTTCCTTTGATTCTTCGGCCGGCACTTCTTCGTTTATTTCGGTTTTTGGCAATTCTTTGTAATTTTTCAAAAAATCAAAGTGCTCCAGCAAAATATTGGCCGAGCTGTAAAATGCATCTTCCGGAGTAATTGATCCGTCCGTAGTCACATCCAGCATTACTTTATCCCAGTTTGTCATCTGCCCAACGCGCACATGCTCTGTCTTCAAGCTCACGGCGCGGACCGGAGTAAAAATTGCATCCACATCAATCAATCCGATTTCTTCCCGTCCTTTGCCGCGCGATTCAATCGCGTCAAAACCGCGCCCGCGGCGCACATACAAATCCATTTCAAAGGAAGTTTTTTCGTCCGTAATGGTCGCCAAGACCAATTCCGGATTCAGAATCTCCACGCTGCTGTCCGGCGCGATATCGGCCGCCTTCACCTTTCCTTCGCCTTTTTTCTTAACCGTCAATTTGATTTCCTCCTGATCGCCCAATATTTTGATTCTCAAATTTTTTGCGTTCAAAACAAGCTCCAAAGCGTCTTCTTTGATATTGGGAATGGTGGAAAATTCATGCGAGGCGCCTTCCACGCGCACCGCCACGACCGCCGCCCCGTCCAGCGATGACAGCAAAACTCTCCGCAGCGCGTTGCCGATAGTCAATCCGTATCCCGGATAGCACGGCTCAATCGTCACGCGGGCCTGATTTTTTTCCAGCTTGCTAATGGAAATTTTATTGGGCAATGTAATGATAGGCATATCTTTAAAATATTGATTTAAAAATTTAGCGCGAATAAAATTCTACAATTAAAGAAGTGTTGTAATTATTTTTCAAGACTGAAACATCCGGCGCTGTTTCGATTTTTCCCTCAATCTCCGTTCGGGAAAGCCATTCGGGCAAGCCACGCTTTTTCATCAAATCCTCCGAACTCTTAATCATTTCTTTTTTATCGGAAATTTTCTGGACTGTACTGATGACATCATTAACTTTGACTTGATACGAAGGAATCGTCACTATTTTACCGTTCACCTTGATGTGGCCGTGCCCGACCAACTGACGGGCGGATCGCCGCGATTGCGCGAATCCCAAGCGATAAACAATATTGTCAAGCCTTAGCTCCAAAAAACGCAAAAGCGCATCGCCGGTTTCAGCCGGATTTTTCGCGGCTTTTTCCACATATTCGCTGAATTGGCGCTCCAAAATACCGTAAACTCTTTTCACTTTTTGCTTTTCGCGGAGCTGCGTGCCGAATTCGGACAATCGGGGCCGTCTGGCAGTCGGACCGTGCTGTCCCGGAATATAATTGCGCGAAACAATCGGGCATTTCACCGTGAAACATTTCTCCCCTTTCAGGTATAATTTTTCGCTTTCTCTGCGGCAAAGCCGGCATTTTGCTCCTGTTTGAGTGGCCATAAAATATTAAAATTTAAATGCGCCGCGGTTTGGGCGGACGCGGTCCATTGTGCGGAACCGGAGTTTTGTCTTTAATTGATACGACATTGATTCCGCAACCGTGCAAAGCGCGAATAGCAGCTTCGCGTCCGGATCCGGCTCCCTTTACCGTCACATCGGCTTGAGTAATCCCGAATTCCCTGAATTTATCAATTGCCGCTCTCACCGCTGTGCTGGCCGCGTACGGGGTGGCTTTTTTCGGACCTTTAAAGCCTGACCGGCCGGCGCTGATTTGAAATAAAACTCCGCCCTGCTGATCGGCCACATTGATTATCGTATTATTGAAAGTGGATTGAACATAAACATGAGCGCGCGGAACATGCCGTTTTGCTTTTTTCTTTTTCTTGGCAACGGTTTTTTCGGAATCTTTCGCTTCGGCCGTTTCAGCGGCTTCTGCCGATTTTATTTTTTCCTCATCACTCATAAAAAATTCTGGAAATTAGATAATAGAAATTAGAAATTTTTTACGCTTAGGTCTTCTGTCCGGCGTCTTTCCTTCCCGATCCCATGGTGCGCCGCGTATTTCCGCGCACGGTGCGGGAATTTGTTTTTGTCCTTTGGCCGCGGACTGTCAATCCTTTGCTGTGCCGCGATCCCCGATAACTCCCGATCTCTTTCAACCGCTTGACATTCATCAGTATTTCACGGCGCAATTCTCCCTCCACTTTGTGATTTTTTTCAATGATTTGTTTTAATTGATTGACTTCTTCCTCGGAAAGTTCGTGAGTTCTTTTATTGGCGTCAATTTTCGCTTCCAAAAGAATTTTGCGCGACAAACTTAATCCAATGCCGTAAATATACGGCAGGGCCGCTTCAACTTTTTTTTGCGATGGGAGATTGACGCCTGCGATACGAGCCATAACATTTGACTATTAACTATTGACCATTAACAATTATTTGTTATTCAACCTTGTCTTTGTTTGTGTTTAGGATTTTCGCAAATAACCCGAACGCGGTTTTCGCGCCGAATTACCTTGCATTTCGGACAGATTTTTTTTACAGACGCTCTTACTTTCATAAAATTTGATATTAGATTCTCCTAGTCACCCGGCCTTTGGTGAGATCATAAGGCGACATTTCAATAATCACTTTATCGCCCGGCAAAAGACTGATTCGATTAAGCCTCATTTTTCCTGACAAATGCGCCAGAATCTCATAACCGTTGGGGAAACGCACGCGAAAAGTCCCAGCCGGAAGCGTTTCAAGCACTTCGCCATTGCATTCCAAAAATCCTTTTTTATTTGTTGTGACTTCTAATCCTTGTAATTGTTGGGTCATTTAGACACAAATAAATCATCCTTGTTTTCTTATTCCCGTTTACAAGGAAGAAAATTGCTTTTAATTTATAAAAAATTAAGTAAAGCGATATGAATTATTTTAAATGAATTTAGAAAATCTGTCAAGCCTTTCTATGAGTAATAGGTTCTAGGCACGAATCATGGCTAAAATTAGCCAAAACATTCCTACCGCCTATCTACTGACAGTCAGGGCAGATAAATCACTCAATCACCGCCTTGATCCGTCTGACTCCGGCCGAGACAGCCTCTTCTTTGATAATCCTAAACTTTCCAATTTCGCCAGTATATTTAATATGCGGTCCACCGCAAATTTCCTTGCTATAGTCTCCAATAGAATAAACCGATACATTTTCTCCGTATTTTCCCTCAAAAAGACCGATAGCGCCCAGTTCTTTCGCTTCATTAATTGTTTTTACCTCGGAGCGAACATTCAAATTCTCCTTTATTTTTTCATTTACCGCGTCTTCCGTTTTTTTAATTTCTTCCAGAGTCATTTTTTGCGGATGCGAAAAATCAAATCTCATACGCTCGGCCGTAATATTGCTTCCTTTTTGGAATACGTGATGTCCCAAAACATCCCGCAAGGCTTGATGCAAAAGATGCGTGGCCGTATGATAGCGCGCGGTAATTTCCGAATGATCGGCCAATCCTCCTTTGAATTTTTGTTCGGATCCCGCTCGAGAAAGCTCCTGATGCTTTTTAAATTCATTTGAAAATTCATTTTTATTTATGGCAATATTTTTTTCCCGCGCCAACTCCATAGTCATTTCCAAAGGAAATCCGTAAGTTTGGTAAAGATTGAACGCATCAATTCCAGAAATACTTTTTTGCCGCTCAATCATTCGATCAAATTCTTTTATTCCCCTGCCGATAGTTTTGGAGAATTTTTCGGATTCTTGAGTTAATTCTAGCCAAATCCGATCTCTTTTGTCGTTAAGTGCGGGATAAATATGCCCATATTGATCTATGATTGTCTTCGCAAGTTCAGCAATAAGGCCGCTTAACGAAATATTGATATTATACCAATGACGGATAGCCCGACGAATTAAGCGTCTTAAAATATAACCGCGCTCGATGTTAGATGGCGACACTCCATCCGCAATAAGAAAAACAGACGCGCGCAGATGATCTGCTACAATCCTGAATGAATGAATATTGTCTTGATATAATTTTCCGAGCAATTCTTCCGCTTTTTGTATAATCGGCCAAAATAGATCAGTTTCGTAAATACTTGCTGTTTTTTGCAAAATATGCGTTATTCTTTCCAGACCCATTCCGGTATCAACATTTTTTTGTTCTAACGGCTCAAAACTTCCATCCGGCTTTTTCTCGTATTCCATAAACACATCGTTCCATATTTCCAAATACCTTCCGCAATCGCAATTAATGTGGCAAATCTCTCCGTACCGCGGATCGTGTTCAATACCCGTAAAGTAAAACATTTCCGAGCACGGTCCGCAGGGGCCGGTTAATCCTGCCGGGCCCCACCAATTTTTTTTCTTCGGGTACATGAAAATTCTCTCGCCGATTTCTGCGTCAATTCCCGATTTTTTAAAAACTTCCCGCCAAATCGCGATTGACTCGTCATCGCGCGGCGCGTCCTTATCGCCTTCAAACACTGAAACAAAAAGCAAGTTCGGATCCAAGCCGAGCCAATCTTTTGAAGTCAGGAATTCGAAACTCCATTCTATGGCTTCTTTTTTAAAATAATCTCCCAAAGACCAATTCCCTAACATTTCAAAAAAAGTATTATGACGGCTGTCTCCCACTTCGTCTATATCATCGGTTCTCAAACATTTTTGAAAATTAACCAAACGATTTCCGGCCGGATGCGGCTGCCCGAGCAAAAAAGGAACCAAAGGATGCATACCGGCCGTGGTAAAAAGCACAGTCGGATCATTTTCCGGCACAAGCGAAGCTGACGGGATCACAACATGTCCCTTGCTTTTGAAAAAATCCAAAAATTTATTACGCAATTCTTGTGCGGTCATAATGTGATAATCTTAGCAGAAATCAAAGAAAAATCAACTATTTCCTTTTATATAATCCGATCAGTTCCGCTTTATCTAAAATATGCCCTACCATAGCTTTTTCAATATCTGCGGCTTTGGCGGATTGGGGCAAATCTAGAATTGTGTCCAAAGCGTATAATTTAAAAAAATAACGATGGGTGCCGGATGGCGGACACGGGCCTCCGTATCCACTGTTTCCAAAACTGGTTATACCTTCAACCGCGCCTACAGGAGCGCTATTCTCTCTTATTTCTTTGGTTGCCGGAGGAATATTCCACGCGGTCCAGTGAACCCAAGTACCCATTGGCGCGTCCGGGTCATCGGAAATTAAAACCAAACTTTTCGCATTGGCCGGAACATCGGAAATTTGGAGCGGCGGATTGATATTTTCTCCGTCGCAAGTATATTTTGAGGGGATTGTTCGATTAGCCTCAAAGGCCGGACTTGAGATTTTCATAATATTTTTACTCTATAAAAATGTCCGAAAAATTCTTGATCAATGTAATGAATTTCCGCTGGCTTGATGATATAAAGCGAATGATCCGGAAATTCTTCGGCCCACGGAAAACGCTCGCTATATATTAGAAAATACTTCTTTTGTTGTTTTGCCGGAACCTTTGAAGCGATTCCGGTCATTTGCAGACCTTTCACAAGTCCCGGTTTTCCCCAATCCTGATTTATCGCGATTGATACATATTTATTTTTCTTAATATTTTGGCAATGCCTTGTATCTTCGCGCGAAAAAAATAAAATATTAAAATCATTATCAAACGCGAAAAATACCGTAGCGCTCCACGGGCGATCCTTGAAGCTCGTCCCAAGAGCCATCAGCCTATTTGTTTTAAGATATTTTAAAGCCGATTTAATAAATTTAGTCGTTTCCATATTTTCATTGCGGTTTTTTTGAAAAAAATAATCTTCCCAAAAAAAATCCTCCGAAGAATATTAGGATGGCGAGTATTATGAAAATATAAAAATTAACAAACATCGGAAATGGTCCGGCTGAAAATTGGGTCACCTTATTGATCTGGTCTGCGCCATAGACGCATATTTCTCCGGTCGACAAAGAGCAAAATCTCTCTTCGGGGCACTTAGTCAAGATTTTTTGCGGCAAACCTTCTCCGCAGCGCGCGCCGCTTTCTTTTAATACTTTTAGCGTAATTTCCGGATATCGTGAAATGATTTCGGGCATATTTCAATATCATTTATTCCACAGCCGGCCTTCCTCAAAGACTTGCCTCTTCCATTGATAATAGCTTTTCAATTCGCAGAGCGTTAGCGGCGCCTTGGGATCTGATTGCAAATTTTCCGGGCAATCCAATTGACTGGGTACGCCATAATCAATGGCGCGGCCGCCCTTATCATCTGAACGATTTATAAACAGCCCGAATTCGTGCATTCCGACGAGATTCTGATATTGTTCTCTATCGTCAAAAATGGAATGGCCGTCAAAAGCGTTATTGGCATTCAGCCCGAGAATATGGAGGATCGTCGGCGCCAAATCCATGCTGGAGGAAAAAGTCTCCACCTTATCGGGCAGGACCGAATCCGGCACATACATCATAAAGGCGATTTCGTCGTAAAAAGTCGCTTTACCGGCGTATTCCGGAAAAACGCTGCCCTGAATTCCGCCCGGAAAAATCGCGTGATCGGCGATTACCGCGACAATCGTATTTTCAGCCAATTCGCTGTTATTAAATTTATCCCAAAAAATTCCAAAAGCATCGTCGGTCGTATGCACGGCATCCAGCACATCGCTTTTGCCGTTTTCCCATTTAATCAAATCCTTGGTCATTGTGTACGGAAAATGCAAATCAACGGTTGCAAGCATCATCAGAAAAGAATCACCCGACTTATTATTCATCATATCAAATAAGACTGGAAACATCTGATGATCCGAATATCCCCAAGACAAAGGCTCGCCCTGAATTGTTTTTGCGAGATCCTCTTTTCCAAAAACTTCATCCACGCCCATGCCGGTAAAAATCGTGTCTTTGCTGGAAAATTCGCGGCTTACCGCCGTGGTGTATGACGAGTATGAATATCCATGTTCTTTCAATATTTTAGGCAAGCAAGTTAGCCGGAATTCGCGTATGCCTTTTTTCTTATGAATTTCATCGTGGCCCGTTGGCGGCAAATAAGAGCAGAGCTCGGCTAAAGTCCCCGTGATCGTGGGAGTTGAAGCATTGTAAACATTTTTAAAAACCGTAGTATCGGGGTCGGCCGCCATTTTATCAAAATTGGGCGTCAGATCATTGAAGCGGTTTCCATTGTATGTATTGACGAATCTGGCGGAAAGCGATTCCACAAAAATTATCACAATATTGGGCTTAGTATTTTTCAATCTTTCCGGCAATAGATTTTTTCCTTCGGAATAAACTTTATCTTTTTGCGCCACCAAAAATTTATCCGGCTTGTAGAATAATCCGTATTTTTCCAATTTTCCGAAAAGCTCTTTGGATAAAACGATTTCCTTTGTTTCGCCCGTAAAATATTTATAAAAATTTTTGGCAATGGCGTATTCGGGCGTGGTATAAAAAGATCTCGTGCTGAAAAGAATTAAAATCCCGGCCGCCAAAATCAGAGAAAAATAAAAATACCAATACCGGCGCGGAGAAACTTTAAAGGCGCGCAAAATCTTTCTGATAACATAAATGATCACCGCCAGACAAAGGGCGTAGCCGAAAAGTAAAAGAAAGCTCAACCAGTTCCAAATCACCATGCCGGCGCCTTTGGCATGCTCAAAAGCCACCGGATTTACATAAAGTCCGGAAAAATACAGAATGCCGATATTGATTACCCAAAAAAACATAACCGCGGCAAATAGGACGCCCCATACTCCGAAACCGATCCACCGCCGGCGAGGAGAAAGGCGCAATGAAATAAATCCGCTGATGGAAAGCCCAATCATCCAAATCATGGTAATGGACAACGATCGGAATAATAAAGTATTGGGCACAAGATGGCGCGATTCAAAAATATTATACTGATGAGCGTAATATTGCAGGCCGCTATTCAGGGCGAATAAAACAAATGTGACCAAAAATATTCCGCGATTGACGGCGCGTATCGCCTCAAAATTTGGATGCTTGGATAGCTGCCGATCCAAAACAAAAAATAAGACCGATAGAATAAAGACTAAATAAATAATGCTTAGGACATCCGATTTTAGAAAGAAAATGGCAAATAAAAGCGAAGCGATGAAAAACAAGCGATCCAAAATATCATAAAATTCATTGTGCCAAAAATCATTAAAACCCAATCGTTTCATCAATATTTTATACAAAAACTTTCCGATTCTGTACGAAACATAAATCGCGGTCCAAACTCCGGCCACGATCAAAACAAATCTCCAGGACGGATCTCTCTTCGCGTGATACCAGTTCCAGCCAAAAGATATGATAAACGAACCGACAATGGCGTATATTGCCGGAATAATATTTTTCATCCTGCCAATTATTGATTTCATACAGATAATATAGTACAAATTTTTACAAAAAACAAGGAGAGGCGTTGAGCACCTCTCCTAAAAGAATGCGTTTTGGATTATTAAGCGCCGAATTCTTTTATCCAGCGAGTCAGATTATCGCGCGCCTGTTCTTCATATTTCTTATGAAAAAATTGGGTTAAGAATATTGAAGGGCGTTTAAGGAATCTTTGCAGAATTTTAGCGCGTTCCGGGTAAAATATTTCATCCGGGATAAAAGAATATTCTTCTCTGATATTTTTTGAATCCCTTAAAAATTCAGTCCACGGTTTACCGAGCGATGATAAATCTATATCAACCAATACTTGGGCGTCAATTTTTCGCGGCTGCCGCAAATGCCTGGTGTCCATTATCAGGGCATATACCGTCATACCGTACGAATCTGAAAGCTTGGCTAATCTCATTACATTGAGAGCGAATTTTGCGCTGCGCAATTCATTATTTGATGATTTCGGATAATAAATCGCATCATGAAACCAAATCGCCATCTCAACCGCTTCCGGATCATTTGGCAAGTGCCGCACATATTCAAATTGCTGAAGGGACTGGTGAATATGATTGGTATTATGATACTTCCTTTGCGGTTCGCTGTACAACTCTTTTAATTTGCAAAATACTACTAGACCATCGCCTTTTGCGTCAATCCTTTGCCATAAATCCAAAAATTTATCCTTGTCTGTCATTGTACCACCTCCTTAAGCGTTCAAATACCGTTTCCGGCACATATCGCTGAACTACAAGATCCCATCCTTCGGGTCCGACCAATCCTTTGACAAAGCTTGAGCTGATTTCAGCTATCTCGCGCGGCGGGATAAGGAAAACAGTCGTGATATTTAAATCCAGGTCGCCGTTGACATAGCGCATCTCCCGCTCGTATTCATAATCTCTTTGTGAACGGATGCCGCGCAAAATATACCGCGCGTGTGTTTCTCTGGCATAATGGACCAAGAACTTGTTCTCAAACGAAGTGATTTCGACGGTTCGATATTTTTTTAATACCTCATTCATCATATCCAGCCGTTCGTCCATTGTAAATGTATATTTTTTCTCAGGATTCGTTCCTAATGCCACCACCAACTCGTCGAAAACCTCAACTCCCTTTTTAATCATCCATAAATGCCCGTTTGTTATCGGATCAAAACTGCCGGCATACACCGCTCTTTTCATTTCAACCTCCTTTTGTTATGGTTATTATTGAATGAACATATGCTTTATTCAAGCACCAACAGCAAACCTTAGCACCTTCGCGAATTTTTGTCAATAATAAAAGTCTTTTGTCTTACCGATTACTCCAAAATCTCCTTTATCCACTTAGCGACTTCACGCGCGACTTCTTTTTCATGATTAAAATAACTATGAGACGCGTTGTCTATAATCAGAGTTTTGGAATTATTGCTCCTGATATGTTTCTCAAGTGATGCCAAATCTTTCTTTGGAGAAAATACGGTCGCGTCGTCTTTTCCGCCGTAAAATGCAAAGATGGGTATTTTAATGCTTTCTAATTCCTTAAAATTCCGCCCCGCAAAATAGGAAACACATCAGTCTTAGCGCCATCCGCGAAAATATTCAGAAAGCTTTTGGCTGATTTATAATACCAACCCCAAATTTTACGAGATAAAATATGATCGCCTTTTCCTCGGGCAATTAATTTTTTGGCCTCGCGTAAAAATTGATTGAATGATTTTTTCAAAAACTTTTTTCTAGCCAAACCGAGCATATCGGGAGGCGAAGCTAAAACCATTGCTTTTATTCCGCTTTTATGATTTTTATATTGATAATAAACCGCCTTGCACGCGCCTAAACTGTGTCCTTGCAAAATAATTTTATCGTATCCTTTGGATTTTAAAAAATTAATCCAAGCTTCTATATCTAAAACGCAATCTTCAAATTTTTAAAAAATCTGACCGGCCCGTTTGTATTTTTCTTTTGGACCGGCTATTTTGAAATCAGCGATAAAATCATGGCCGCGCGTATTTCCCGGTAAAAATGCATATCCGGCAGCTGTGAATTGTTTTGCCATTTGATCTAAGAAATAATTTTCGTAAAAATTTCCGGCCATTCCATGAATGTGCAAAACAACGATCCGTGATTTTTTATCCGGCTCAAAAATCAGCCCGTCAAGCTGCAGTTTGTCCGATGTATAAGTTCTGACTAAAGTTGTTTTCATTATATTTTATTATTCTTTAACCATTGATCAAGTAAATGATTTAATTCCTCCAGATGAGTATCTTCACGGAAAGTATGCGGCGCGCCTGATATTATGTGCAATTCTTTGGGTCCCGGTAAGGCATTATAAAAAATCCTTTGATGTTCCAGAGGAGTTGTTTCGTCTCTTTCTCCGACAATAAGCAGTACCGGCATGGTCAATTTGGAAGCATTTGGCAATAAGTCATATTTTAATCTGTCTGCCATATGAGACCACTTTAATTTTTTTATTACATCCGGTTTTGATACGCTTTTTTCAATCCGCCAACCGCTTTCTTTCCATTCTTTTTCTCTCTCTTTATGATTAGCCGTTTCCGTTGTTAATTTACCAGAAACTACCGTAGAAATCGGCGCAAGGCATTTTACTCTTTTAGAATGATTTTGCGCATACAATGCCGTGCAAATGCCGCCTAAACTGTGGCCGGCTAAACAAAACGGCTCCTCGTACCACTTTTGCGTTTCAGTCCATTTTATCACATCTTCCAAGTCCTCGTAATAATTCGTCGTTGTCGCGTCTTCAAAATTTCCATCGCTCTCACCAATAGTATTGGTGGTATCAAACCGAATGGTCGTATAACCTTTCTCTTGGAATGCGACCGCTATCGTCAAAATATGCGGCTGTTCTTTAAATCCGCCAAGCCCGTGCATCACAAACGCCAATCCTCTCTGATTTTCCACCTGCTCTACAATTACCGCGATCTTTTGTCCTTTTCTATTTTTAATAAATTGCTTTTGCATAAAATTTTATTAATACAGCCTACTGCCGACAGGAGCGTCAAGATCCGGCGCGATTAAAATACAATTGCCGTTTGCGTCCGGCACACCCAGGGTTAAAACTTCGGATATTTCCGGTCCGATTTTTCTCGGCGGAAAATTTACAATACCCAAGATTTTCTTTTCCAAGAGAATCTCTTTCGTATAGTTTTGCGTCAATTGAGCGCAGGATTGCTTAATGCCGATCCCCTCCCCAAAATCAATTTTAAACTTATACATAGGCTTCCGCGCCTCGGGAAAATCACTGATTTCAATAATTTTCCCAACCCTGACATCAAGCTTTTGAAGATCTTCTATCGTTGCCATAAATTCAATAAATTAACGGTAGTTATTATACACTATTTAATCCAATCCTAAATTTCCTTTAAGCGCGTATTCCCCTATTTTCCTCACCTCATCTATTAAATGATTTCTCAATTTCTTATTTTTCCACCAATTTTTAAGTTCGTGATTTGGCGTTTCAAAAAGTTGAAGCAGGTATTTGGTGTCTTTGGAAAGATTTCGGCGGATTGTCATAAGCGCTCTCCGGCCGTGAAAAACCTTGTGCAAAACAATAATCTTTTTTGGGACTTTCCCAAACTGTTTAATAATAATCGGTTTTGAAAATAATACATTCTCCAAACTATTTGTCGCCTTGGGTTCAATTAAAATCTTTTCCTCAGGCACGCCCATTTTTATAAGATTGTCCCTTTGCCATTTCGCTTCGGTGATATTTTGAAATGATTTATCAAATGCCTTATCAGGGGATTTGTTTACGCCTCCGGAAATTAGAATATAATCGCAAAAGCCGCTCTTAAACATTTTTGCCGCAGCTTCGTACAGCTCTTTTCTTGGAAATCCAAAGCAAAAGCACAACGGGGCTTTTTCAAGCTTGTCGCTTTTAACCATTAAAAAATCTTCTATGGCTTTTACCGTTGATTTATTCATAAAGTCAAGTTATTTCTTCTATTCCAATATTATCAAGAATATTAGAATTATTTATACTTCAAAAACCAGTCATAGGTTTCTTGGAGAAGTTTTTCTTCCGCTCCGTCCTCGTCAAAACAATGAGTGGCGTTTTTTATAATACTAAATGCCTTAGGTTTATTAGCAACTTTAAAATATCTTTTTCCGCCTTTAATCAATACGCCCTTACCAGCTACAATGATTTTAATTGGAACATTTACCGATCTAATTAATTCCTCGCATTTCTTAGCGGTCAATTGTATTGCCTCATCTCTCATATATTTACCGATAATAAATGCCACTCCCCAATCTTCAATATAACTTTTATGACCTTGTATCCGTCCAAGATATTTTGCATTTTTTAGAAACTTAAACGGATCAAAACTTGAATCCCAAAGCACCACGGCGTCATATCTTTTCTTTTGTGACATCAGTATAGTCGGGCCGCCGTAACTATGTCCGGCAACAAAAATCTTCTTTACGCCTTTGTTTTTAAAATAATCAATAACTTGATCTAGATCTTTGGCGTGCGTATCCAAGGTACAATTTTGCAAATGTCGTGAATATTTCTCATCACCATATAAATCAAATCGGAACGATGGCCAGTCGCAATTTGCAAAAAAACGCGAGCCATTAAAAAAAATATGCTCATTTTTGTGACCAGTAAGCCCATGAACAAAAATGATCAATGGCCGTTCGCGTAAGAGCGTTCCATTATTCGGGAGGCGCAATACTCCATAAATATATTTTCCGTCGCCGGTTTTAATCTTAATTTCTTTTTCCATAAATTTATCGCCACCGTATGAAAATTATTCCAAATCCTCGTTGGTTAATTGATTCTGAACTTGATTTTTAATCGTCTTTGCTTTATTGATGGCGCCGCTCATAACATCGGGATTGGTGAGCCGTTCCAAAAATCCTGGGAGTTTGTCTTCGGCTTTTTGCAATACTTTTTGAAGCGCTTGCTTTGCCGGTTCGGGCGCTTTTTGATATACTCTAGACATTACCTCTTGATGCTTTACAATTCGTTCGGAGACTTTGGCAGAAATTGCGTCAACATTCTTTTTCGCTTTTTTCAGCTTTTCAATGTCGCTTTGAATTTTATCCGCTTGCGTTTGATAATCATTAAGAATCTGCGACGCTTTATCAATATTGCCTTTATCCAAAAGCTGCCCGTATTCAGCCAATCTGATTTCTGAAAATTTTAGCCGTTTTTCAATCTTTTTTTCCGCGTCAAAAGTGAAAAAAAATTCAATCCCCTCTTTCCATTTTTTAAGAAAATACAATTTGCTTTCCGGACTCAATCCCACCGAAAGATTGAAATTGGTGGCTTGCGAAAAATTTACATTCAGGGTATCGTTTACGCTTGCGTTCGCATTCGCATTTGCATTCAAATTACCATTCGCATTTTGCGCCAGAACCGTTAGCGGAGCAATGAGAATAATCAATAATATTAAAATATATTTCATAAGTTTTTAGTTTTTCGCTTTGAGTCTTAAGCTAAATTAATATGTCAAAGTATCTCATTTTGACCATTGGATGTCAAATGAATAAGTCAGATTCAGAAAGACTAGCCGCGGTTTTGGAGAACATCGGATTCATACAAACCGAAAATGAAGCCGAAGCAAAACTGATTTTTGTAAATGCTTGTTCGGTGCGCCAGTCGGCCATTGATCGGATTTTCGGTAAAAAGAAAAAATGGAACAAGCGCCGCGAAACCGGCGATCTGAAAACATTTCTCTTAGGTTGCGTCTTACCAAAAGACAAACCTAAAATGGAAAAAATTTTTGACGCGATTTTTGACATCAAAGACATTGTAAATTTACCAGAAATTCTTAGAAAAAGCGGCGTAAAATCCAAGTACGGTAAAAAAGACGGACAAAATAGGTTCGCGCCGGATTCCGACTACTTTCACATAGCGCCCAGTAATTCTTCAAAAGTCAGCGCTTTTGTGCCTATTATGCGCGGTTGCGACCATTTTTGCGCTTATTGCGCCGTGCCGTATGCCAAGGGTCCGGAAATTTCCCGTCCGGCTCGCGATATTGCCAATGAGGCGAAAAAATATATTGAGCAAGGATTTAAAGAGATTACGCTCTTGGGGCAAAATGTAAATTCTTACGGACTGATCCGACCGCGCTGGAAAATGGTTGATGAAAAAACAAAGAAAACTTATCCGCCGGAATCTTGGGTATTGGATCCAAAATCTTCAAAACCGCCATTTGTCCAGCTGATTGAAGAAATTGATAAAATCCCGGGCAAATTTTGGATTCGTTTTATCACCAGCCACCCGATGGATATGTCGCTTGATTTAATCAAAGCAATTGCGGATGGGAAAAATATTACTCCGTACATTCATCTGCCGGCGCAATCCGGTAACAATGAAGTGCTTAAAAAAATGAATCGCCAATATACGATTGAGTGGTACAAAGAAATTATAAAAAACATAAAAAAATATGTTTCGGATGCGATGATTTCCACGGATATCATAGTCGGATTCCCAAATGAAACAAAGAAACAATTTCAGGACACGATGGATCTTTTTGATTATGCGCAATTCGATATCGCCTACATCGCCAAATACTCTCCGCGTCCGGGCACAGCCGCGACTCACTTTAAAGACAATATTACGCTTGAAGAAAAAAGATGGCGTGAAAAAGTTTTAACAAAAAAATTGTCCGAGATCGCTTTGGCGCGCAATCAAAAACTGGCCGGCAAGGAAGCTGAAGTGCTGGTAGAATCCATTCACGGACAAATCGGTTTCGGCCATACGCGCGAATTCCGCGGAGTTAAATTTCCATACAGCGGCCCAATAGGCGAATTTGTCAAAGTGAAGATCACTAAGGCTAATCCCTGGGGACTAATGGGAGAAATAATCACATAATATGTTAAAAGTTAATAGTCAAAAGTCAAAAGTTATCGTTATTTTGGGTCCGACAGCCTCCGGCAAATCATCGTTGGCTGTGAAATTAGCGGAAAAAATTCATGGAGAAATCGTGAACGCTGACTCAAGGCAGGTATACAAAAAAATGGATATTGGGACTGGAAAAACCGATTCTCTCGGCAGTAAAATCCCCCATCATCTTCTTGACATTGTTTTTCCGGATAAACCGTTTTCGCTGGCGCAATACCAGAGATTGGCTTTTCGCGCTATTGATGATATTTTACGGCGCAATAAAATACCAATCCTCGTTGGTGGAACCGGATTGTATATTCGCGCGGTAGTTGACAATCTGGATATTCCAAAAGTTAAACCAAATATTACCTTACGCCAAAAGTTAGAAAAGCAAACCGCTGCCAAACTTTTTTCTCAATTAAAAAAATTGGACCCAAAAACCGCAGAAATTATAGATTACCACAACAAACGGCGCTTGTTGCGCGCTCTGGAGGTGGTGCTAATCAAACACACTTCATTTGCCGAGCTTCAAAAAACAAAAAAACCGCGCTATGATATTTTGCAAATCGGCTTGAAAACCGATCGCGCGATTCTGCGCCAAAGAATTGAGAAACGATTTATACAAATGATTAAAAACGGACTACTTGAAGAAACAAAAAAACTTTTAAAAAAATATCCGGCTAATTTACCATCAATGAGCGGGATCGGCTATTTGGAAATAGGTCAATATTTGGCCGGTGAAATCTCGCTTCAAGAAGCTGTCAATCGCGCGGTCTCGCGGACTTACCAATATGCAAAACGGCAAACGACTTGGTTTAAAAAAGACGAAAGAATCAAGTGGATTTCAAAGACCTCGCAAGCCGGCAAATATATTTTGAATTTTTTGAAAAAATAATCTAAATATCTAATACCCAAACTCCCCTACTAACGGCACGAATTGAACGGAAACAAGTTCTTTTTCGATAAAACCATCTCCCTGTTTTGTGA
>SCPX01000067.1 GCA_004298615.1 Patescibacteria group bacterium
CTCCTTTGATAGGTCAATGGAACCATCTATGGGGCTAGGTGATAATTTCACCGACGCCGTCGGTCCTGTTCCGTAAACTGCGGTAGTTGAATGCGTGCCGTTGAAATCCGCGTCCGTCGTATGCGTAAAATTATCCGCGTTCGTCGTGCTCGCGGTCCACGACGCGGTCGTAAAATCGCTCTTTTGACCGGTGTCCAAAACACCGGAGGTGTATGTGCCGGAGGCTGAATAAGGAGCGAAGCCAGACGATAAAACAACGCTGGCCAGATCACCTGACCCTGAAACAGTAATATTTGTCTTTGCGTTTCCAACCGCCGGAGAACCATTACCGATGAAATTAAAACCGTATGATGTTGTTGTGTCGTTTATTTGAGTCCACGAACTAAACATTGGAGTTATAAGTCCCAAATCAGCATTATTAGAATTAGCGGAATCTTTAATCTCAATACGATCAGCTGGAATAATTGTACTCCCAGTTGAAAAATCATTATAGGTGGTTTGTTCCCAAGTATTATAATTCCAATCAGTCAAATATTCAGAAAGCGACACATCCTGAAGCGACAGGCCGTTGTTCCATTTCACGCGCGAGATGACTTTTTTGGTGTGCGGATCGTCCGTGCCGCCGGTTACCACTATATCATTTGTCGCCGCGTCGCGGCTGACATTTTCCACTGTGATTTCGCGAATATATTTTCGCGGGCCTTGCGGGATTTCATTATTTGTCCCGCTCCAAGACCAGCCAGTGCCGGAATTTGAAACCCCGTGCGTATTGGGCGCGTCATTGGCCGCGATAAATGTGTCCCAATTTGTATCCCTGATTGACCTTGCCGCGTCCAGTCCTTCTTGCACAAGCATTGTGGCGTAATCCTGTTCTTCGCTACGGAGCCCAGTCGTCAATCCTCCGAAAACCAGCGCAAAAACCGCCGTCATTATGAAAGCGAAAAGACCCAAGGCAAGAAGGAGTTCCATTAGGGTTTGGCCTGCGTCTTGCGTCTTGTATCTTGCACCTCGTATCCTCTGTTTTGATATTTTACCGTTGCTATCCATAATCATTTTCCAAATTGAAATTTTTGCGTTTCACTTTTGATGTATTTTTTTACAAGCGGCCATTTCACACCCTTGTCAAATACTTTAATTCTCATCACTTCCGCGTCATTATCAGCGTCTTCAAAATACAATAATCCCCTCAAGCCGCTGTAAATGTCAAAACTGGGGTATTTTTGAGAAGTCCAATCAATTATTTTTTTTAGCCCAAAATTTTTCATCAAATAATACATATCAACGAAGTCTCTTCTTTTGCCGCGCTGGGAAATCGCCACCAATTTCATAGCCGCGATGTCGGCGATAGCGGCAATGTTTACGCCCGAAATATTAATACATTTCTCCAATAAAGGGTAACGATAATAAAAACAGCTTAAATGGATGTCCTTTCCGGCCTGAACTTCAAAGGTGTCGTCAAAATCTCGTAAAATTTTTATGGGC
This sequence comes from Patescibacteria group bacterium, assembly GCA_004298615.1. Lineage (GTDB taxonomy): Bacteria > Patescibacteriota > Patescibacteriia > SCPX01 > SCPX01 > SCPX01. The sequence continues at coordinate 1,483 of SCPX01000067.1, forward strand.
CAATCTGATAAATTATCCTGAAATAAATCGGTTAGAGTATTTTTTTGAAAATGTTTTTTAATATAAAAATCAAAATCCACCGAAGTGCGGTGGCCCATTTGCAGGGCCAGGGCCGTGCCGCCGGCCAAATAACAGCCAGCCTTACTTAAAAAAGAAAGCTCGTAAAAAAGCTTTAATCGCTCCCCCCCTAAAACCTCCAAATGCATAAATTACGCGTGATGCGTTTTTCTTAAATTTGGATACGATGGCTCCAAAGAAAAAATAGCTCTTTGAATTTTGGATTTAGGCAACTTAACATCTAAAATCAGCATCCAATAATTCAAAGAATCGGGTCTCCATATCCCTCGGGACGGCTGTTTTATTGCGTTGCGCAAATCATTTTTCGTATAATGCTTAAGCAGCCATTGAACCTGCTCCCAAGTCCCGAAATTTAAAACTTGGGTGATTATCAAATTTTTATGGCGCTTTGAATTAAGTGAGCGCAGATCATATGACCAAAGCGCTGATTGCATTTTTCTTGGTATCATATGTTAAAATTATATCACATTTTTTCCAAAAAACAAAATTTAGCGTTAATCGTTATTCGTTTTCGCGGCTCGTATCGTTTTACGGTTTCGTCAATCGGCAAGCCGTAAAACCAAACCGTTTGACTATACGGGTAGCGAAACCGTATACCGCTTGACGAATCGGCGGATTTATTTAGGATTTACAACCTCAAAGATATGCTCGTCTCAATGGTCGCCTCGGCGTCAAATTCTTTTTTACCTCCGGGATTTTTATTTTTCAAAGTCAAATCAATTTTCACCGCCTCTTCGCCGAGAGAGGTGCCGGAGGAGATGTTGGTGCAGGTAAAATTTGTCACTTCCGTATCGGGAGAAGAAAGATCCGACCAAGCATCGGAAGGACCGCATCCTAAACCGCTTTTTGAGCACGTCTGAAGCGTGTGCAATGAGGTGGTTTTTCCATCACCGTTTACAGAAAAGGAAACGCGGGTCGCATCGTCACCCAGAAGAAATCGACAATTAAAGGCGTAGGCGACGGATGCTGCGCCGCTGCTGGCGACCGAATCTCCGCTTGTAATGGCTAACTTATCAATATACAAATTTCTATCTTCAAAAAGCGGAGGAGTGCAACAAGCATCGTTTGAAAAATAGATGCCGACAGTATGATCTCCGGCGGAAACATTACCTCTAAGAAAATATGTTTTCCACGAGGAGGAATCAACTGTCGCGCTCGCCACTATTGATCCGTCAATCTTAATATTCATCATTGGCCAGACGCTGGCGGCAGAAGATCCATACGCCCTCACTTGAAATAAATATTCTCCGGCGCTTGGGAAATTAAATGGACTGCTCGTATAAATATCACCATCAATATAATTATTAGTGCTCCATATATTCCAACCGTCTGTGATAGCTGCGCCTATATTATGAGTCATTGTTTCCGCTTCATAAGTGGCGAGAGCGGAAACAGTGGATATCATCATATTTCCAGTCGCGGCGTCAAATTTCTGCAAGCTGCTTGGAAAGCCGGTATTACTCACCCACACGGCATTTTGAACATGATCATAAACAATGCCGTGCGGACAATCTCCGGTATTGTAAGTACCCAAAAGCGCGCCGGCAACGGCGTCAATCTTATAAATTTTGTCATAAGCGCAGGCAGCCACCCAAACGGCGTTTTGCTTAGGATCGTAAGCCAGCACATAAGCGTCCGGCACATTTATTGTAAGCTGTAAAACACCGGATGTATTGAATTTCTGCACTGACCCGGGATTATTATTATTAGCCACCCAAACAGCGTTCTGTCTAATATCATAAGCCACCCCTTTAGGGAAATTATCGGTTGAAACATTCATCATTAGTGAACCATTTGACGCATTATATTTTTGAAGCCGATTATTATCAAGATCCGTCACCCACACCGCGTTGCTGTCAGAATCATAAGCCGCTGTCCGGCGATTGGCTGTTGAAGTATCGTTAGTAATAACGCTTCCATTGGCGGCATTAATTTTAATCAAAGAATTGCCGCCTACCGACCACACGGCATTTTGTTTTGGATCATAAGCCAGCCGCAGGCCGCCACCCGAGATATTGCCTCCAATTTGCGCTCCGGTGCCGGCATTGTATTTTTGCGTACTAGGCGACCCCCAACCGGTAATCCACACAGCATTTTGAACCGGGTCATAAGCGATGCCGTGTCCTACTAAACTGCCGGTGGAAATATCGCCTAAACTACCAACACTAGTATCTTTTGCGCCAGTGATTGCGTTGAACTTTTGAATATTATTCACACTTCCGTTCACGATCCAAACCGAATTTTGAATTGCTTCCAAACTCTTTCCTTTCACAATCTCCTGCCGCATTTTTTCTACGGCGAAACGAGCTTCCGATTGCACTTTGGCCCTGACACGGCCTTTTATGGAACCCAAGATAACATCGCCGGCGAAAATCGCCCCGGCCGTCAGCAGTATGCCGACCAAGGCGACATAGAGAATGAGCTCGACCAGGGTGAAACCCTTTGTAATCCCTAATCCATTATCCTTTATCCCTAATTTTGGTTTATTGGTGTTTGATAAATACTTGTTGAATCCGTTTAATTGTTTTGCAAGATTTTGCGATTTTTCCAGAATTTCTTGATGCTGTCGATCAGAAATATATTCTTCGTCTTTTGCGCAATCAAAACAGGCGACAACTTCGTCCAAAGAGCATTGGGCGCGGTTGATATAAACTCTTGAATCCTTGTCCATATTTTTGTTTGAACTCTCCGCGATATTCAATACAATAGAAAGAATAGCGCGTCTGGTTTGATCGGTAAGCGCGAATTGTTCTTCTTTGGGGAATGCCCGCAATATGTTATTCATATTTTTGCGATAGGCTCGCGCATTTTCATAAAGGTTCCAGTCGCGAAACAGGAAACCGAAATTGTTTTTCAATATTTTCATAATCAACCGTTTAAGGGATTAGGGATTAAGGATAAGTGATTTCAATAGATCAGTCCTTCCGCCGTCACGGTGATTTCTTTTGTTCCTATATCGGGAACGGATAAAGTGATAACTGCTGGACGACTGTTAAAATCTATGACAAACCAACCTATATCTGCCGTGCCTAAATTCGCTCCTCTGGTAACAGTTAGGGTTTCACTGTTGGTGATATCCAGCATCATCCAACCGGCGCCCGGATTATCATCGGTTGAATATGATGATTTTCCTCCTTTCATCATATATCCGCCGACTGCCAACGCCTTGCTAACATCTACGGCTGATATCGTGGCGGTTTTTAGGGACTCTGCGGCCGTGAAATTCAGAGAATTATGCTGCAGATTGGTGCCGTCTTTAAATTCCACCAAGTACCAAGTGAGATCGTTTTCTGATCCGGTATTATCTCGATTAAATGTTATGTTTGCGGAATTTGTAATCCTGCCTTGCACCAACTTTTGGCCAATGTTTGATATTGTTCCGTCGTTTGTCTTATACGAATAAAGTAGCCAAGATTTTTGGGCATTAACTGCAGTTACTGGCGCGGTTATAGCGGTATCGGACGATAAAAAAGAAATGTCGCCGGTTTGAACCGATGCCCGGTCAAATTGAATAACTTGCCACTCAACCATATTATTTGGGTTCACAGGCGCGTTTTTCAGCGTCAGTTTAAGGGTGGTAGAATCTATTAATTTGGCGTTGATGAATTCATTGCCGTCATAATTATTCCCTTGCTTTCGGAAACTAATAAGGGGAATACTGCGCGTCAAATCTATTGCGTTTGTGAGCGTTGCGTCGACGGATGTTAGAAGGCCAAATGACGTACTGCCTCGCTGAACAACTATACCGTTGGAAAATTCCGCCACATACCATGAGATATTAATCGCGGGCGAACCGGCTGCCACTTGTCGAGTAAACGTGAGCGTATCGGGAGCCGTAATTTGTCCGCTGATTTGAGAAAAGCTGGGATTCGCATCGTTAAAGCTCGTTCCGAAAACGAGGAATGATTTGTTTAGATCAACCGGATTCATATTAACAGAGACGGAACCGCTTCCGGCCGGAATCGCAACCATTCCTTTTAGAACCGATTTTATTGAGGTTGTCCTAGCCTCGCCGGTAAGACGGCTAAAAAATATTTCATTGTCCCTGATTGTTGATACTGTTGATAAACTTACATTTTTCGGAAATTCGGTCGTGCCGTATCCTCCGGCATTGAAGCTCGTGTCGCGGCTGGCCCAAGACGCGCCTCTATAAATAGTATAAGTCGGCGGCGTAGCCGTTGTGTCAAAATACACTCCGTGCGGGGTGTCGCCTTCGGCGGCAATGGCTTGCGATTGGGCCTCACGCAAGGTGGTAATCAGATTTTCAGTAGCCGTATCCAATTCATTGGTGAATTTGGTATTTAGGGCAAAAGGCAAAGCCAAGCCGAAAACCACGGCCAAAATGCCGACTACGAGGAGAAGCTCGACCAAAGTGAAGCCTTTCCTTATATCTTGCATCCTGTATCTTGCATCTTTTTCTTGCGTCATATGATTGGAATCTTGTACATTGTATTCATATTTTATATTTTTTTAGAGTTGTAATTATTTCTGAGATTTCGCATAATTCCCCACAACATTGCGCCGATGTCTTCGGCGAGCGTTATCGCTTTCTTATAATCATTTCCATTTATATATTTTTCCTCCTTTGAGAAATCCAGTAAATATTTTGATTCTTGAAGCGATCCATAGGAAATTTCTAAAAAATTAAGCTGGACTTTGTCCCGGCCCCTCGCGAAGCCTTCAATATAATTCAACATAATCGAAAGCGCGGCTCTTCTTGCTTGCGATGTTGCTCCATATAATTCATCTTTTGGGAAAGATTTGGTTATACGGTATATCAGATGAATGTATTCATCTATTTTTGATTTTAAATCTTCATGAAATCGGGCCATAGAAGTTACAAGATACAAGATGTAAGATACGGGCAATTCATTTTCTCCTCGCCTCAATAATTTCGCCGTTTTCCGCCATTGGCGCGCCGATTATGATTTCTTTCGTCGCCGTGTCTTTATAAATCGTGTAGCCGGTATCCGCTTGGCCATTCGTATTTTTCGGATCTTCGGGGATTTTATCAAGATATTGAGGGACAAGATAAGGAGTGAGATCATAGCATGCTCCGCTGGCGCTGCTATAATTTATCGTAATGCTGTCAAGCGAGGAAGTTTGAGTCTGATCCGCAGAAGCGTTTAATATGGCTTGATATTGGATCCAGCCATCCCCATCCGTTACTCCGTCTCCTGAAATATCATTTCCGCTCGTGGCTGGACTAATACTCGCCCACTGTTTAGTCAATGACTCATCCACCGTTCCCGCGGCCGAACATGCGCTATCATCGCAACTCCGCACTTTCATAGTGATACTCGTGCCGGCGGGAAGAGTTTGCATCCAACTCATTATTTCAAAACTTGTTACGACCTCAACCGCTTTAATTATTGAAGTATATGCGCCGAGAGAATAGTACAAAAAAACAGTCAATCCAGAAACTTGAGTGGGGGGCCATCTTTCAGTGGTGGTATTGTCTCCGATTTGGCCGTTAGTATTCTTTCCCCAGCAAACTGTTGAACCGTCGGTTTTTAAGGCGCAGGTGTGATATCCACCAGCGGTAACTTCTTTGACCGTGCCGGCCGTCAATCCCGAGACCTGGGCGGGGATATTTCTTTGGGTAGTGGTATTGTCTCCGATTTGGCCATTAGTATTACTTCCCCAGCAAACTGTTGAACCATTGGTTTTTAAGGAGCAGGTGTGGTAGAATCCCGCAGTGATTTCTTTGACCGTGCCGGCCGTCAATCCCGATACCTGGGTGGGGATATTTCTTTGAGTAGTGGTATTGTCTCCGATTTGTCCGTAGTCATTCCTTCCCCAGCACATCATTGAACCATCGGTTTTTATAACGCAAGTGTGAACGCCAGCAGTGATTTCTTTGACCGTGCCGGCCGTCAATCCCGATACCTGGGTGGGGATATTTCTTTGGGTAGTGGTATTGTCTCCGATTTGTCCGTTAGTATTATACCCCCAGCAAACCATTGAACCATTGGTTTTTAAGGCGCAAGTGTGAACATCTCCAGCGGCAATTTCTTTGACCGTGCCGGCCGTCAATCCCGAGACCTGGGTGGGGACATTTCTTTGGGTAGTGCTGTTGTCTCCGATTTGACCCCATGTATTATCTCCCCAACACACTACTGAACCATTAGTTTTTAAGGCGCAGGTGTGATATCCACCAGCGGCAATTTCTTTGACAGTGCCGGCCGTCAATCCCGAGACCTGGGTGGGGACATTTCTTTGAGTCGTGCTATTATCGCCGATTTGGCCTGAGGCATTATTTCCCCAACAAACCATTGAGCCGTCGGTTTTCAAGGCGCAGGTGTGA
>SCPX01000068.1 GCA_004298615.1 Patescibacteria group bacterium
TTCGCCGTTCAATAGAAAAAGCGGTAAATTTAATTCGCGTAAATTTTGACTATACGGCGCTTAATTTTATATTAACCAATGGAAAATATCTCTGGGCGCTGCGGGAAATCAGCGATAAGTATCAACCGGAAAATTTTGAAAAAAGAAAAAAATATTACACCCTTTTTCAAGGCAAAAGCAACGACAATTGTATTATAATATGTTCAGAGAGATTAGGTGCTAAAATTGAATCTATTAAATGGGACGAAATTGACAATCACGAATTATTAGAAATAAATTTGCGCAATAATCGGTCAAAAATAGTGAAGATTTAGTAATTCGCGCTCTTCATTTGACAAATTTTGAATTTTCGGGCAAAATACGAATGAATTGTGTCCTTTTTATTGCAGCAACCTAACCAACCAACTAACTAGCTGAAAGGAGAAAGACGATGTTTAACGATGATGAATTTAAGAAAATGCTGGAAGTATGGAAAGACGCGCCAAAAACGCAACACGAAGAAAGGCCGTGGGGAATATTTACTAAGTTCAGTACGATGCACAGCGGTATAACCCTCAAAGAGATAGTGGTGAAGCCGATGCAGCGATTGAGCCTGCAAAAGCATTTACGCCGCGATGAATTGTGGATATTCTTGAGTCCCGATATGATAGTGGACACCATTGCGCCAAACGGAGCAAAGGAGACCCGTAATCCTGCACCGGTTACCGAGGGGGCCTTGCCGAGGATTTATATTCCCCGCAATTGGTGGCATAGGCTCACAAATGTCGGAGATAAAACCGGACATCTTCTTGAAATTTCCTTCGGGGAATTTGATGAGGATGACATAATCCGCCTGGAAGACGATTTTGGGCGGGTCAAAACAAGCGATAAGACAGAAAAATAGTTGGATTAAATTGTAATCAATGGATTGGTTGTGCCCCGCTTTATGTTTTGAGCGGGGTTTATTTTTTTTAATTATTATTGTAGAATATAGAAGTGTTCGGGCTGTAGTATACCGGTAGCCCCGCACAATACTGCCAAGGCGGGATATGCGGGGTAAATACGCATGCCTTTTGTCCGCAAAGTCTTTATCGGGCCGTAGTATAGTGGTAGTACGTATGCATGGGGTGCATATAGTGGGAGTTCGATTCTCCCCGGCCCGAAATTATAATATAGTTTAATTAATTTTTCAGGTCATTAATTTTATGTCGCAAGCAATATTGGATTTTATGATGGAAGATCATCATCGGCTCGACGGCATATTCGCAAAAATGGAAAACGCGAAAAATGTCGCGGAAGCCAAAAAATATTTCATTGAATTCAATTACGGTTTGCGCCGCCATATTGTCTGGGAAGAAAAAATATTTTTTCCGATTTTTGAAAAGAAGAAAGGCTTGACGCGGGGCGGACCCACCGAAGCGATGCGCGCCGATCATAAGGAAATAAAAAAGCTTTTGGAGGGAATCCATGATTGCGTGGCCGGCGAGAGCGCCAAGGAATTCAAAAAAATCAAAAAATTTGAAGAAGATTTCAGAGATTTGATTTCAACGCATAATTTTAAAGAAGAGCAGATGCTTTACGGATGGATTGACGATGTGCTGGACGATAAAGAAAAGAAGAATATTTTTAAAGAAGTGGAAAATGTGTCGCCGGAAGAATACGAAAAATGCTGCGAGTAATTATGAAAAAAATTGAGAGCTCCTCATTTTTCATAGGCAGACAAGGAGACGGGATCATTTCTTTCGGCAGCGGGCAGCCGGATTTGCCGCCGCCCAAGGAAGTTTTTTCCGTCTTATCCGGAAAACAGCGTACTTTTAAATACGGCCTGATTCAAGGTGAGGAGAGATTGCGCAATCTTTTGGCCAATGAATATAAGGGATCGGACGCTCATAATTTTGTGATTTGCAATGGCGCGTCCGAAGCGCTGGATTTGATATTTCGCGTTTTATCCGGCGATTTAAAAAGGCGAAAAGTGTTGATGCCGCGGCCATATTATTATTCTTATCCATTTATAGTGAAGTTTGCCGGATTGACGCCGGTATTTACCGATTTGAAAGACGGCAGAATTGATCTGAATGATTTTGAGAAAAAGGTGCGCGGCTGCGCCGCTGTTTTGATAAATTCTCCGTCCAATCCGACCGGCCGGGTTGAAAACATTGAAACGCTCAAGCAAATTGAAAAAATCACGCAAAATTCGGGTATTCATCTGATTTCAGACGAAGTCTACAAAGACCTGATTTATGAGCGGGAGAATTATGTGCCGAAAGGAAAACGGGTGATTACGGTCAATTCGTTTTCCAAGACTTTTGGAATGTGCGGTTTGCGCGTGGGGTATTTGTATTCTCCGGATAAGGATTTGGTGCAAAAAACGATTGAGATGAAAGTGCATACTTCAATGAACACCAATACGATGGCGCAAGAAATGGCCGCGGCCGCGCTTTTGGCGCCAAAAAGCTATATTGAGAAACAAAAAGAAATATGGAAAAAACGGCGGGATTTTATTTATCAGGGATTATTGGACTTAGGATTAGATTTATGGAGACCGGAAGGCGCTTTTTATGTTTTTCCGCGCGTCAAAAATTCTTCAAAAGTTGTGTACGATCTTTATTATAAATATAAAGTCATAGTTTACGACGGCTCTTGGTTCGGATCGCCAGATCGTATCCGCTTGAGTTACGCATTGGACATTGAAAAAATCAAAGAAGGATTAAAGCGAATTGGGAATTATGTTAAAAACGCTTGACATTTAGGATTTTAAGCGATAAACTGTCTATTTAGAGAGACTGGGTGTCTTTTAATCGTTCTTTGATTCAATCGAATCCAACCATTTAACAAGGAGGTGGCTTGTGGATATTTTAATGGAAACGGTTTTCTATTTATGCATATCAGCATTCGTTGCGGTGTGCCTGTTAATGCCAACTTTGATAATTGGTTTTAGAAAAAAAGATGGAAGCGCCAAATCAAAAGAAGACGCAAAAAACAAGGAGGTGGTCTAATGGGAATAGTCGTAGCCGTGGAGATTATTATTATTTTAGCTATTTTTGGGTTTATGTTGTGGATAATGAGCCCAAAACACCCGGAGCGGATTGAAAATCTTCGCAAAAAAATATTTCGCCGATGAATCGATGTTTTTTGAGCATATTGCCTCAATAACCCTTTCAGTGACATATTTACGCTGAAAGGGTCTTTTTTATTTGATAAAAGGCCTTGACTAATCACATATTTTTTATATAATACAAAGGACACCAAACAAAAATAGTTTGGATTTGTTCCCTATATTTTAACCATTAACAAGGAGGTGGGCGATGAAGCAGGAATCTGTTTTTTTAAACGGAATTGGCGCCATATCGGAGCATGAATTGGAGGCTATCATTGATAAAAAGCGCGAAGATTTACGCGCTGAAAAAGAAAAAGCGGTAAAAACGCTCTTGTGCCGCATCGCGGATATTTCTAATGATAAGAAAATTTTTGAGATTCATAACGAGTTTGGGATTGATATTTGTTTGGTAACCGATGAAGTTTATTTGAGTTTGGAGCGTCTTGAAGCAATAATTGTCTATAGGATTATGTCTAAAGAACCATGTCTTGCGTCAGAGTTCGGTTTATGCGTGTTTGGTTTTAAGGATTTAGGAACCAAAGAGAAGTGTCCGTTTTGCCAAGGATACGGTACCGCCGAATGGGACGATTTTTAATTTGGTATTTGCAAGTCTTTTGCGGGCTCATAGAAAAATGAGCCCGATTCTTTTTTTAAGCGCTGCATTCAACCACCCAACGCAATTTTTTGACCGGTAATTAATTCATAAAATTTCTCCGCCGGCGTATAAAATCCCAGGGCCTTTCTCGGTCGGGAGT
>SCPX01000069.1 GCA_004298615.1 Patescibacteria group bacterium
TCGCGTACGGCGCCATAAGATTTCTGTTTTCGCTTGATGATCCGCCGTAAAGATAGGTGGCCGTATTGCCGAAAAACAAAACCAGTCCGGCGGCTAAAATTTTATTTTCATATTCCGCCGACATGAGCTCAATCTTGTCATTGAAAATATTTACCAATCCCCGATAATGCTCAAGCGGATGAAGATAGAATTTATCTCTGTTTGCCGTTTCTTTCAATAAGTTAAAAAAATTTTCCAACTCATTTTTCATATCGTTGCCAAAATATACTTTGGCGGCTACGCCCTTTTTCTGCGCTAAACGGATATTGTATCGCGTTTTTTCGCGCATTTGCGCCAGAAGATCGCTTTCCGAAAGAGACAAATCGATCATCCATTCTGTTTTGGGCTGGGTAATGGCCGAACGATAAGCCAGCGCTGGAGAAGGCTCGGCGTTTTTAAAAACACCAAAATCAATTCTTATAAAAATAGCGTTTTCTTCCCGGGCCAATTTATTCAAATATTGTTCCAAAACTTCCGAAGAAAAATTTTGCTTATTTAAAATAATGGGCCCGCGCGGAATGTATAAAAAATTCTTGCCAAACGGCAAGGGGTATTTGATGATTTGCGCCAAACCGATTATCTCGTCATTTTCCGCCAATTCCAAGCGCCAGATTTTTCTTTTCGCGCTTTTTTGAAATTCTCCCCATTCCCATATTTGCGTAAAAGGAGAAAACGGCTGTTTAAGAACTGCGGCCTCCCAACTGTCTTTATTAACCGATTCAGCAACAATCATAAATTTACAAATACTTGATACTTTATAATTAATTCTTGATTCTCGGATTATTTTCCCATCATCTTCAATGCTTTTTTTAATTTTTCTTCAGTGGTTCCTTTTTCATTTTGAATTTTTTTCAAGACTTCTCTGATCTCACTCGGCGTATAGCCCATTTGTTTGAGCGCGTCAAAAATTTCACCCGTATCGCCGCCTTGTTCCGGAGAATAAGGCAAAGATTTTTCCGCCAGTTTGTCTTTAAGTCCCACCACAATCCGTTCCGCGGTTTTTTTGCCAATGCCGGCCACGGCGGTCAAAAAAGTCAAATCTTGTTTGGCAATGGCTTTTTCAATATCATCAATTGAGCCCAAAGACAAAACTCCCAAAGCGCTTTTCGGTCCCACATCGGAAACGGTGAGCAATAATTCAAAAAATTCCAATTCTTTCAATGTTTTAAAACCGAATAAAATATGCGCGTCTTCCCGCACTTGTAAATGCGTGTACAACAAAATCTGCTCGCCGATCTTTAAGCCATCAAAATAAAGCGCCGGGACCAAGGCGCGATAACCCACCCCGCTTACATCAACGATGACGGAGTATTTGATAATGGCTTGAATTGTCCCGGTAATTGATCCGATCATACGGCTATTCTATCATTTTCCATTTGATTTTTCAAATTACAATAATATTGCCAAATATTCGTATTAAATGGTATAATAGAGATATGGCAGTACTGTATAAATCAAAACGCGCGATTTTTGCAAAAGGCGAACAAAAAAAATTTCTCGTCCGAGCTAAAAATAAACAGAAAATTTCTTGGGCGCATATGGCGAAATTTCTGCGCGTAAGCAATAGATCATTAGGCGATTGGACGCGAGAAAAATTCTCTATGCCGCTTTCAGCCGTGAGAGGATTATCCGGAAAGTCGGGAGTTGCCATTCCGCGAAATATTGAGATAAGAAATCCGTTTTGGTATGTGTCGCGCGGATCTTCGTTAGGCGGAATCGCCTTATACAGAAAATACGGACAAGTAGGCGGCGATCCTGAACATAGAAAGAAAAAGTGGCGCGAATGGTGGGAAAAGAAAGGCAGGCATCAAAAACACCCGATTATAAATGTTGCTCTGCCCATAAACAAACCGAGGTTGTCCGAAGGATTAGCTGAATTCACAGGGATCGTTTTGGGGGATGGCGGCATAAGCAATAATCAAGTTTGTATTACGCTTCATCATATTGACGATAGAGATTACAGCGCATTCGTGATCGGTTTGATAAAAAAATTGTTCAAACTTAAGCCGAGCGTCTATCACAATATTAATGATTCAGTTTATGACATTGTCGTGTCAAGAGTTGAATTGGTAAAATTTTTAACCGGCAATTTGGGGTTAAAGACGGGAAATAAGGTCAAGCAGCAAGTAGGTGCTCCGGAATGGATAAAAAATAATAAAAAATTTAAAATAGCGTGCGTACGCGGCTTGATGGATACGGACGGTTCAATATTTATCCATAAATACAAAGTCAAGGGCAAAGCATATCAATACAAGAAAATGGCTTTCACCAGCCGATCAAAACCGCTTGTAATTTTTGTATATAATGCGTTAAAGCGGCTAAAATTAAATCCCAGAATAACTAAAAATGGTTGGGATGTGCGTCTTGACAACATTGGGGATGTAAAAAAATATTTCTGCCTTATTGGATCGCATAATTTAAAGCATTTGAAAAAATATAAGAATTAATGTAGTATTTGAAATTAGAATGCGAATATATTGGAGGAGTGCGGCGAATGGTAAGCCAGCAGTTTGCTAAACTGTAACCGCCTTAAAAGCGGTTTGTGGGTTCGACTCCCACCTCCTCCGTTTTTATAAAACAAAAATAATGTAAAAAATGGTGACTTCGGCCCAAAGCCGACCAGCCTAGGGCTGGGAGTGGTTAAAATTATGCACTATGTTTATATATTTAAAAGTCTTAAAAACGGCAAGCTCTATAAGGGATATACATCTGATTTAAGAAAACAGATAAATGAGCATAATAGAGGTTATGAAAAATTTACTAAAACCGGTATTCCATGGAAACTGGTTTATTATGAGGCTTTTAGCGATAAAACAGATGCAAGACGGGAGGAGTTATTCTTAAAATCAGGCAAAGGAAAAGAAAGGATAAAATTTTTACTGGAAAACACATTAATATAATCATTTCAATGGAAGGGTGGCTGAGTGGTTTAAGGCGACAGTCTTGAAAACTGTTGAGGGTGCAAGCCCTCCGTGAGTTCGAATCTCACCCCTTCCGGATCAACAACTTTTTATCGGCGCGACCCGAGTGCCTCAAAGGACTCGGTTTTTTTGTTCGTGTTCACGTCTGGTCTAAATCCAAATATTGGAATAATATCATTAGTATGAAATGCATTTATTGCGGCTCGGAAAAAAATTTCAATAAGGAGCATGTTATTCCTCAGTTTTTAGGCAGCTTCACGCCCATCAATCCAACGATTCAAGTGTCTGACGGCTTGGTTTGTAGACAGTGTAATTCAGTCATATTTAGTGCTCTGGAAACAGAGTTTACGGAGGATTCGTGGGAAGGCATCACCGGACAGATGTTAAATTTAACCGGATCGAATAGCGTCAGAATTCGAGGCATGAATGTTCAAATGGAATGTCTGTCTGGTTTGGGCGATAACTTCTTCAATGAAATTTTTCCTTTTTTGAAAGAAGAAGACGGGAGGTTGGTAGTTGACGTTAAGCCACAAGTTAAGGTAAGGAATTATGCCGGACAAACAGGTTGTCAGATTTTCTCGCTGGAAGCCTTGGAGAAAATCCGCGCAGAATCAACCCAGTCGAAAACAAAACTGGACGCTTTTAATAGGGTTAAAAAAAGACTGAAAATGTCAGGGAAGAACAATATTGCTGTATTCACCAGAAGCAATGACCCCCACGACGATAGTCAACTTAATGGCGCGATTGATTTAGTGCGTGCTTATGGAGTTACCTATAACGAAAGGGAGAGAAAATCCGCACCCATATCCCAAGACGACATCAAGCGATTTGTGGTTAAAATGCAATATACCATTACACGGAATGTTTGCAGGTTTATTGCAAAAGTCGCTTTTAACTACTTTGCCTATAGCGCTCTGCAAGGCAAGAAGCAATCGATGCTCTATCAGCACCCCTTTGATAAAATTAGGAGATTCATATTGGGTGACGAGGGAGTACGGATGAAAGAGATCATCGTTGAAACCTCTGACGATCCTATCACATATCATGAGAAAGAATCAGGGCATAGATATGTTGGCCATGTCATAGTTTTTTTTCAAGAAAATGGCTTTATATTTTCAAAACTTACGTTCCTGGGACGTAAGGTTTATAAAGTTCTCTTGGGCAAAGCCAAAAGAGATTTTTTAGATAATAATTTCGGCTGTGGCCACCTATTTTTTCCCTTCAATCACTCAATTCACAATTTAACTCAGCAACCTAAAGAAAACTCAACCGCAGAGGAAATAAAAGAATCCTTCGGGTTATTTAGAAGGGTTGATTTATCGGTTAAATAAATATTAGAAATTTTGACGTTGCTATGCTTCTTGCAGAAGAGTAATTTTTTTGTCTTTATAATTCAGCTTGCTTCGCAAGTTTGCAAGGAGCTCCCGTTTGTCCGACACGCTGCCTTCTTTTAGAAGGTACTTGGCGTATTCACGGATATTCACTTCATTTTCTTCGACAAGCGCTTTACCGGTTTGGTTATTGACGATCTTTTGGAGCTTGTTGAATCTTCTGATCTCGTCTTCCATTTTATGCCTCATCCCCAGCTCGTTGATATCGACTTTATTAATAATCTTGAGCAACTCTTCGATTAATTCTTCCTCGCGAATGTATTTGTTCTTGCAGTTTCGGTCCCTCGCCCGGCTGCAGCCATAGTAGATGTAATGCGCCGACGTGCCGTCTTTGAGCGCTTTCCATTTTTCTTCGGCGGATATGCCCGACTGACAGTATCCGCAGGTGAATAATTTGGTGAAGGCGAACTCTTTGTTCTCTCGGACGATTTGATCCCGCTTCAAATGCGCTTGAGCTTTTTCAAACAGTTCCTGCGTAATAATCGGCTGATGCTTCCCTTGGTACCAGGTTCCGCTGTTTCGAGGATATTCGAACGGCCCGTAATAGAAAGTGTTATCAAGTACGCGATAAACTCCGGCCAAGGTTAAGGATTTATTTCCTCTCGTATAGAAGTTCAACTCGAACTTAAGCCAGTTGTAGATTTTCCTTCCCGAGTATTTTTCGTACGCCACTTTTTCAAATATCTTTTTTATGATTGGCGCGCGGACGCGATCCACGATGACCTGACCCTTCTTGTCCATAAGTTTTTGATTGAGATATCCGAGCGGCGCCAATGTCGGCCATAACCCCATCTCGACTCTCGTCCGCAGGCCTCGCTTGACATTGATCCCTCTATTGTCGTTCTCAAGCTTGGCTTGCGACCCCAAAATCATGAGCAGAAATTTCTCATTGGGATTGTTGCTGAAATGTTGGCCGAAGGTGCGTATTTCAATTAAAAGTTTCTGGTCCATTAAGTCCACAATCCTTCCCAGGTCACCGGCATTCCTTGAAATACGATCCGGCGCCCATGTAAGGATGGCGTTGAATTTGCCTTGGCGGATTTCGTCGACAATCTCATTGAAGATCGGTCGCTGGCCCGTTTCTTTCGCCGAATGCGATTCTCTCTTTATCTCAACGATATCAAGTCCTTCGCGTTCCGCAAGTTGCAGCATCTCCTTCACTTGCGAATCGATGGAAAGCGCTTGGCGCTCCTCGCTTTCGGTCGACTTTCTGGCGTAGAGGCAGTATTTGATTTTTGGCGGCTCTTCGAGACTCTGCCCCTTAATAGTCCCCGAAACCGCCTTGAAAGATGCGTTTTCCATATACCTTAAGGAATGACGCAACGGCGCCAGGGAGTCAAGGATGCCTGTGTAGACAAGATGTAGACAATTTAAAGCAGAAACATTTTCCTCATGCTCTCCCTTATATTCAGCATTCTCTCCCGTTCTTCCGGATCAAGATGGTCAAATTCGCCGTTGTACGGGCCTTTGAAACACATAGCGAAAGATTGCGGCTTATTGTCTTCTTCGATAATCTTTGAAATCAGAATTGAAAAAGCATCCGCCAAATCGTCGTATTTTTCAGTGCCGAAGCCCAAGAGCTGATTGACAAGAATTTTCCCGCTTTTATGGAACATGACTTTGCCGCTTTGGATCAGGTGGCTTACCGCGCTCAGGCGCGCGAATTTATCCTGTCCGCGGACTTTAGCCCCCATTGCGGGATAGCCGTCATTTTTAAGCTGTTCAATCGCCGCGGCTTGATAGCTTACGTCTTCAACAAACAGCTTGCTTTTCCCAAGACTGTCTGAAACGAGCTCCGCCTGATTAATGGTTTCCAAAAAAGTCATTCTTTTGTTTACGCTGTCCGGCAGTATGTACACCGCAAGACTTTTTCTCCTTCCGTAAATTCGCGCCGATACCATTGCCGTATAATCCGCCCTTTCATCCTTTGAGATGGCTAAATCGATCCCCGTGGCGCAATAGTAATTGGCGCCCGGCGGCAATTCATCGTAATATTTTATCCATTCCGGCTTTACGACCTGCTCGTCGGTCGCGATGATTTTAAGAAGGAATTCCCGTGCCCAAGCCGCATCGCTGGCGACTTTTTTCCGTTCTTCTTCCACATGTTCCCGCGCCGGGTATTTCCCGGGCCAGAGCGGATCACCGTTCTCATCGACGATCGGATATTCGCGGTACACCCCGTCCATTTTCCCGCTTTGGATTTTCTGCTGCAAGCGCTTCAGGAGCGAATCTTCATGGAGCAGGTTGCCGATCGCGATGATGCGCGTGTTTCTGTCGCCGGCGGGTATGACTTCGCCGGCAAGCCAATCGAAGGTCTTGTCGCGCCCCTCCTGGTTTCTCACCGAATTCGTATCCTCGACGTCGTCCAAGATGATGAGGTCGGGACGGTGTTCGCCGTGGCGCAGTCCGCGGATGCTCTGCTCAACCGAGCCGATCATTATCTTCGCGTTGAATCTTCTGATCACCAGAGCCGTTGCGCCCCATTGATTTTTTTCTTCGTCAAACGGGCCGAGGTCCCGGCGGAGAAGCTGATTGCCCTCAAGCTCGCGCTTGATGTTCAGGAGGTACTGGCGCGCTTTCGGTTCGGTCTGTCCGAGGAGGATGATGAATTTCTTCTGCTGTACTCCCAAGATGGACCAGAGGCTGTAGGCGGTGGTAATAATGGTTGATTTAGCTGATCCGCGGAAAGCCACAATGACCGCCAATTTGTTGTTCCGGTCTTCCGCAATGCCGAAGATCTCCTCTTGAAAAGGCGCTGTTTCGTATTTGACGTAGTTGTGAAGATAGACGAAGAAAAACCATTCAAGGCTCTTTGTGACCACCTCCTTGCGAGCCGCCCTGTCCTTAAGAATTTTTTCAAACAGCTGATCGCTTTTGCTTTGTTTTTTTGCCATAATTTTTTAAAGAAGATAATTTTAATGCTTGCCGTATAAGCGCCTTTTGCTCAGTAGTTAAAGGTTCATCTTTGGTAGAAACTGTTCCTGAAAGTTCCAATTTATTGGCGTACCGAGGATTATTATGGTTTAACCAAAACTTAATCGCTTCAACCTTCTTATCGCGTATGAGCGAGAAGATCTGCGACTCGGCAACATCGGAAATGAACAACCGTCCTTCAAATATTGCTTCTTCCGCTTCTTTGGCGAATTTCTTACTCGCTTTGATCCATCTGTAATAGGTCATGCGAGAAATTCCAACATGGTTGCATGCGAGCTCAATCGTTGGCGTGCGTTTCAGTTTTTCAAGCAATGATTGTTTTTGCTTGCTTTGCCTGGTTTCAATGATAGTATTTCCGCTCATATTTTTTTCGCGGTTAAGCCGGTAAGTTTTTGGAAGCGGTCAATGACGGTTTGGCAATATTCCGGATCAAGCTCGACCCCCACGCATACTCGCTTTGTTTGTTCGCAAGCCAGTAGCGTGGTGCCTGATCCTAAAAAGCCATCATATACGGTATCTCCGATACGGGTGCTGTTTAAGATCAATCTGCGGATAAGCCCCAATGGCTTCGTTGTTGGATGAAAGGGGCTCTTGTTTGGTTTTGGGTGCACGATGACGCTTTTGTCTTTTGATTTCAGAAATTCATGCGCACCGTACCAGCCATAGGCGATCAGCTCATGCTGAGGCGCGTAATCCATTCGCCCGACAACGGCATGCGTTTTTACCCAAACAAGAAGCTGTCCAAATTTTACATCCGCATCACGCATACCTTCGCGCAGGGCAAAGACCATCTTATCTGCGTTGAAGATGTAGAAGGAATTTTTTCTTGCAAGGTATGGCTTGACCGCCTCAATCCATTCGCGGGTGAATTTCCGATATTCTTCATCGCTTTGAAGATGGTCATTTAAGATAGGCTTATTTTTTGCAAGCGTTTGAAATCCTTCTTTGCTTTCGGCAACCGCAACGCCATAAGGGGGATCAATAATGACTGCTTTGATTTTGTGCTTGTCGATCAGTTTTGCGATTATGTCCTTGTCGCGCGAGTCCCCGCAAAAAAGTAGATGGTTGCCAAGGCGAAATAAATCATCGAATTTAATTGAGTTTTTTAACTTTGTCATAGGAGATTTTCTTAAAACGGTTAATAATAACTTGGCAGAATATGGGTTCGAGTTCGCAGAGAAATGCCGTGCGTTTCAGCTGTTCGCATGCCGAGAGTATGCTACCCGATCCAGCCGTTAAATCGAGAATAATGTCACCCGGGCGCGTGCATCGGCGCAATGCCTTCTCATGGAGCGTCGGCGGTTTCTGCGTCGGGTGCTCGTACTCATTCCCCGGCAGGCGCTTCACGAGCCAGATGTTGAGAAGGTCAAGGATATCATCGGTCAGCCGATTGCCGGTTGTCACTTCCTTATTTATTACCTCATTGAGATTTTTTACTTTCTCAGACAGATACGGACGGCCAGTCGTTCCATACACGACATACTCCGTCACTTTGTTGAACGCGATATTTGGAGTAGGCGATGCGTTGTCTTTTATCCAGATGCAAAGCCGTTTTGAATCAATGCCAAGTTCTCGATATAAATTTTGCAAAAGCCATACGTTTCGTTCGTCGCACCAGAACATGATGTGTGCGTCAGGCTTGGCGACTGAAAGCGTGTTCTGTATCACTGACTTCACAAACTTCTCGTAGTCCTCGTCGGACTTGCTATCGTTCATCGTTCCGCCGTATTTTCCTTTGCCGCCCACGCCCGAGTTATATGACAACCCAATGTTATATGGCAAATCGTCGTTGATCATATCAGCGCGGACATTACCCATAAGTTTTTTGGCAACGGCCGGATCAGTCGCATCGCCGCAGATCAAGCGATGCCGTCCGAGAGCAAACAGATCTCCGGGTTTGATCTTCGTGTCTTTTGCCTTTTCAATTTCTTTTTCTTCATCAAAACCGTCATTTTGTATTTCAAGATTATCGTCGAAGATGTTGCTCAAATCGTTTGCGTTAAATCCCGCCTTGAGCAGTTCCCCAAGATCGAATTCATCGGCTAATTTATCCCAGTCCCAATCTCCTCCCGATCTGTTGGATGTGAGAAGGTAATCACGGAACTCCCCTTCAGTTAATGGACGGTTAGGAACTCGAACTTCTATTTCTTCTTCGCTTCTGCCGAGTAGGGATAAAGCGAGAACGCGCTGATTGCCGGCCACGAGTGTGCCGTCGGTGTTAATGGCCGGCAATTCCGCTAAGTTGAATTTTTTCAAACTTCTTTTCAAGCCATCAAGCTGGGTCTCTGATAATATGCGCGGATTCTTCTCATATCGAATGAGATCTTTGACTTTGCGGCGCTCCGTGCGCCACACAATTTTTGGTTTAGACATAATCTTGTTGCGTGAATAATAAAACACCAGTCCCTTTAAGAGCCTGGTGTTTTATGGCTGCAACAAAAAAATCGCAAACCAAGAAAACAACAAGCCCCGCTTGTTATATCCTCGATTTGCGATTCGTTCACCAAACAATTCCATTGCGCAATGGCAGAATTGCTCGGTCAGTTGTTGTTCGCAGATCTATTCGGCATCCCCCCGCTTGTTTTAAATTGAGCATAATGGCCCACAAGAAAAGGAATACCAGCCATTAATATGGCCAAGGGAATATGATTGTTTAAGGAACTTAATAATAAGTATAGCACAAGAAAATCTGGAACGCAATAGAATGCATAGAAAAAGTCAAAACGACCGAAAACGCCTTGAAAAGACCCCCTTTGCAAGTCTCCGGGTTTAAGCTACAATGGTGGAGTTATAGCGGTCTTTCTGCTATAATTTGATCACAATTTAATTGCCTAAACTCGCAGCAATGCGGGCATGGCAGCCAAAACCCTTCGCAGGTACTGAACCCCGTGTTCAGCGACTCTGCGAAGGGTCATATCCGAAAGGGTATGTAGCCGAAAGGCTTAGCTGGCGCGGGGCTTTGTGTTTTTCCGCTTCAAGTGGATTAGTAAATAATAAGTATTACTAAGCACGAGCGTGATTTACGAAACATTAAAAGCAAGAATAATGAGTCTTAATTTTTATCATCATTATATAGAATCACTTTAAATTAAGCATTAAGCATTATGCATTATTCCCTTCAAAAATTCATAAGATCCAACTGCATGATCATGGTTGCTATGATAGGAGTGTCGCTCTTTGCTCTGGCCGCCTTCTTAGCGCCCGTCAGCGCCGCGGAGGCATTATCCATAGCCCAAAAAAACTCTGGGAAAATTCTTCTTCAGGTGGAAAGCCACGGCGAAGCTTGGTATGTAAACCCTAAAGACTTAAAAAAATATTCCCTTGGTAAACCTGCCGACGCGTTCGCGATTATTAAAAAACTTGGCATCGGCATATCCAACGCCAATCTTGGTAAAATCCCCCGAAACGGCACAAAAGATAAAGGCAATCAGGCAGTAATGAATAAATTGAAAGGCAAAATAGTCATTCAAGTTCAAGGCAGGGGTGAAGCGTGGTATGTTCATCCGGTTTCTGGAAAACGATACTCTCTCGGTAAGCCAGCTGCTGCATTCGCAGTAATAAAGAAATTAGGATCAGGAATCACTAATGCCAATTTAGCAAAAATTCCTACAGGTACTCTGCGAATCAGTTTGACACCAACTAACCCAGTCGTTTCTCAGGCGCCGAGCGTCCCCCAACCATCACAACCAACTAACCTTTTCAATGTGGTGTCGGTAGTGGACGGCGATACCATAAAGGTTTCCATTAACGGCGCCACGCAGACCATCCGGCTCATTGGTATTGATACGCCGGAAACGGTTGATCCCAGAAATCCGGTTCAGTGTTTCGGCAAAGAAGCGTCTGATAAAGCAAAATCCGTTCTGACAGGAAAAATGATGCGTCTGGAATCGGATCCCACGCAAGGCGATCTCGACAAATACCAACGGTTGCTCCGCTACGTGTTTTTGGCAGACGGCACATTCTTCAATAAAATGATGATCGCCGATGGATATGCCCACGAATACACTTATAACACCCCGTATCAGTACCAAGCCGAATTCAAAGCCGCAGAGAGCGCTGCCCGCACGGCGCAACTAGGGTTATGGAGTTTGAGTACCTGCAATGGTGACACTACGAACCCCGCAAGCCCACCAACCCAAAGCCAATCAACCGGCAAGTTCTATACTTCCTCGTATGGTACCGCGATATATTACTACCCGGAGGCGTGTAGTGAGTGGAAAAGTTTGAGCCCTAAATATCTAATGGCATTTGACTCACTGGATGCGCTACTTGCGGCATATCCCTCTCGGATCAAAAGTCCACAGTGCGAGTAGGCCAGTCATTTTATCAAGAGGATACCGTACTTGAGCAGAGTGGGGCGAAGGTTGTTGTTTAAGGGGTGAATTTCAAGCCCAGGGAAGAAATAATCACTGATAGTATGACAAAAAACGAAATCAGGTTAAAAAAGTTCATTGACGGCAATACCTGGATATTTGCCAAAACATACGCTAAAGCCGCGCCGCATGAGTATGTGGTTTACGACAACCTAGATGAAGAAAGTCAGAAAGAGTACGATTGGGTTGTAAAACAAATTGAAGAAAAAGGCGTTGATGAGAAATTCTATCAGACCACCTTTAGATATTTATATTTTGAAAATAGAAAATATTGGACCCATGATACAAAACAAAGGAAGGGCGGCGTACTCAATAGAGACCCGGCAATGAACAAATACGAACGATGATCAAACTATATACTTTGCAATGATGAGAGAAACTGGCGAATAATTCTCGCCAGTTTTTTACTTCCAAAATAAGCAAAAAAGTGCTATAATTGAATAAATTTATGGCAAAAAAGAAACTAAAAGCAATAGACCTATTCGCCGGAATAGGCGGCGTGCGCATAGGGTTTGAAGCAGCGGGTTTTGAGATCGCGTATTCAAACGATTTCGATAAAAAAGCGGCCGAAACGTATCGTTTGAATTTCAATAGCATAGACGAATCGAATCTATTCGATGCGATCAAAGAAAGAGGGATGAAGCGCATACCGAAGCGTTTTGACATCCTTCTCGGAGGATTCCCGTGCCAGCCGTTTTCCGTAGCAGGACATAAGCGCGGTTTCGCCGACAAAGGCAGAGGAAATCTTTTATTTGCAGTTATTGAAATCTTGAAAGCGCGGAAGCCGAAGGCGGTTTTTCTGGAGAATGTGAAGCATCTGAAAAATCACGATGATGAAAGAACTTTTAAGCGCATTCAGAATGAATTAAAAGGAGCGGGCTATTACATGAAAGCAGAGGTTCTAAACAGCATGACGCACGGCAACGTGCCCCAGATGAGAGAACGCATTTATATGGTTGGATTCCGTTCTCCTCGGACGCTGATGAAATTTCGTTTTCCGGAAAAAATGCCTTTGACGAGGACGATGGCGGGCGTTTTAGAAAAAAACGCCGGAGAAGATTATTACTACACCGACAAATACGAAATTCTATATCCGAAACTGAAAAATGCCGTGCGGCGCAGAGACCGGGTTTATCAGTATCGCCGTGTATACATGCGCGAGAATAAGAACGGAGTATGTCCTACGCTGACAGCCAGCATGGGCATGGGAGGACATAATGTCCCCATTATCAGGGACGCGAGGGGAATCAGAAAACTTACGCCCAGAGAATGCGCGCGGCTGCAAGGGTTTCCTGAATCGTTCTTTTTTCCAAAGACGCAGGCTGATGCCCACTTATACAAGCAGATTGGCAACTCTGTGACGGTTCCCGTTATAGCGCGCATCGCCGAGAATGTCAGGATAGCCATCGAATCCTAGGGAAAACTATGGCAGATGTATTTTCGAAGCAGAAGCGAAGCGAAATTATGTCTCTCATCCGTTCCAAAAACACGGGAATAGAAAAAAGCGTTTTCAGCTATCTCAGGAAACGCAAGATATATTTCCAGAAGCACTACTCGAAAGCTCCGGGGAAGCCCGATATAGCACTTCCTTCAAAGAAAAAAGCAGTATTCATAAACGGCGATTTTTGGCACGGCTATCGATTTGCTTTATGGAGGAACAGGGTTCCTCGTGGGTATTGGCGCGGCAAAATAGAATCAAATATAAAGAGAGATGAAAGAAATTTAAGAAAACTGCGGAGGACTGGCTGGAAAATTATTAGAATCTGGGGACACCAGATAAAGCGGGATCCAGACAAAACGCTAAGGAAAATAGAGGCATTTCTTGCGGGAAAATAGCACAAGCCGGCATCTGCCGGCAATATTTTTATAAAGGTATTGACTTTTATGTAAATACCGCATATACTCATATATAGATATCTTTATTTATATTCTAAAGCATATGGAAAATACTCGCAGAGAAAATTTCAAACGGCTTGCTGTCGCGCGGACAAATGAAGTGCTTAAGCGCGTCAGAATTCTCGGCAACTGCTCCAATCGGAGCTCATACGACTATACCGAGGAAGAGGTCAATAAGATCTTTTCCGAAATAGATAAAAAAATCAGAGAGGCGAAAGCGAAATTCACCTTTCCGAATAGAAATAAGGAATTCAAGCTGTAACTATGTTTAAAGAGCAGGGAAAAGACAAACAGACGAGAAAAGCAACCGCATCAGATTTGTGGTGGCATTTTCCTAGCGCTGACCACGGAGAAGATGACGGTTTCTCCGATCCTCTTTTGGAATATTTCCAGGGAGATCATGAAAAATACGTTGCGCGAGAGACTATACAAAATGCAATTGATGTCCGCCTCGAGTATCAAAAACCAGTCTCAGTCGTATTCGAGCGATTTAGCATACCAGTTAGCGCCTTGCCGGGCCAGAAGGAATTTCTCGATAAACTGAATCGCTGCCTCGCCTTTATTAAGGGTCAGGAAAAAGCAGAGCGGTTTTACAAAACTGCGATTGATTTGGCAAAAAGCAATGAATTGTCGGTGTTGCGGATAAGTGATTTCAACACGCTTGGATTATCTGGTGCGGATGATGATGTCGCGGGAAATTGGTACCGGCTGGTAAGAGCTACTGGGACGAGTTCGCCAAAAGGAGCTGGTGGCGGAACATTTGGGATCGGAAAAGGGGCGCCGTTTGCCGCATCTGCGCTGAGAACTGTTTTCTATTCAAGCGTGAATGATAAAGGCGAAGCGGTTTTTCAGGGTAAAGCGCGGCTATTGAGCCATCATGATGAAAATCGCGACATACGCAAGGGCGTCGGCTTTTTCGGGGTAAAAGGCTATCAAGCGGTTCGGGATGCAGATCTTATTCCCGATTTATTCAAAAGGCTTGATCGCGGAACCGATATTTTCATCATTGGATACAAATCCGGCGAAGATTGGCAAAAAAAACTGATAAAATCTATACTGCATAATTTCTGGCTTGCAATATTGCATGGCGATCTTGAAGTGACGGTAAGGGACGGCTCGGAAAAAACGATTACTAAAGAAAATCTCAAAGAATGCCTTGAGGAATACAACGCCGAGGATGCTAAATTTTTTTTCGAAGCAGTTACGAATTGGACCCAGAAGTTCGAAGAGCCGAATCTGAAGCATTTAGGCAAAGTCTTTTTATTCGTGAGGAAGCAAGAAAATTATCCGGGTAAAATAATGATGGCCAGGAAGCCGAAAATGATGGTTTATGAAAAGCGGTGTCGCGTCCTGCGGGAACCGTACGCAGGAGTTTTCATATGCGAGAACGATAGGGGTAATGCTTTATTGAGCAATCTTGAGCCACCTGCGCACGATGAGTGGGATAGAAATAGGTTTGCGAACGGCTGGGCCGCAATGCATGAACTTGAAGATTTTATAAAAAAATCTCTAAAAAGCATGGGGGAAACTATCACAAGCGAACCGCAGGATATCCCCGGTTTGGACCGCTATCTTCCTGATAGCGAGGACAGAGATTATCTTTCGCAACAAGGCCCTGAATTGATCGATCAGTCGGAGTCGTTCGGCGAAGAAGAAAGCGGGCGCGAAGTCGGGGCCGAGAAAGAACCTGCGGAGGCGGAAATAGAAACAGTGATCAGAAAAGGGGTAGTGACAAATAAATTCTCAGACACAGTGAAGCCTGCGCCCCCCGAAGGTTTCGGGAAGGGATCGCGCGGACGAGCTACGGGGCAGGAGGGCGGAGAAAAAGAAGGAGTGAGGATCAAGACTTCAAGCATCAGCTTTAGGAGCTTCATTCAGAAATCCAAAGGCGGATTTGAATACCACTTCGTGATTACAGGACGCGACGATTGCGATGGGGCTGTCCGCTTGGTTGCCGTCGGCGATGACGGAAACTATCCGGTCGATATTGAATCCGCAACCGACATTGCATCGGGCAAGAATTACGATGTCGGCGATTCAATGATCAAAGATTTATCCGTAAAAAACGGAAAATCTTTGAAGCTTGCCGTTCGACTTGCGTCTAAGAAGAAATATTCGCTAGGCATAGAAAACTATGAGGGTTAATACTAAATCATATCCCCATCCGGTTTTGGGAAACGGAGATGACCTCGGTGGCTTCTTCAGGGTTGAGTTCAAATATGAACTCGGAAAAGAGGAAGTCGTGCTCAATCCGGCATTCGGCCTGAAAAATGCCGCTATTGAAGAGCTCTTAAAAAAAGAGAAAGCGTCTTTCGTTTCCGAGGTGGAATGCAGGGGCACATTTTTTCGAACAAGTTTTTCAACGCGGAAGCAGCTTAGTCGATTCGCGCTTCCCTCCAGATTTCTTAGGGAACGAGTAACCGTCGGTTTTTACATATGCGCAGACCAGAATTTGCCGAGCTACCGCCCGTCAGACCCGCATTCGGACTATGAAGGAGCGGAATTCGATATAGAAGCGGGAGATGTTCTCGCTTTCGGCGGTTACTGTTCCTTCATCGCGGAGAAAAGCTTTGATCCTCTTAGGCCGCCCGTTTCTTCTTTTATGTCTATTAGGCAGGGCAATCATCACGAGGGACCGATGCTTGTCGATTATGAAAGCGATAAAATCATTATTATACTTTCGAAGGATGACTGGAAAAATTATTTGGAGGTGCGGGGACAGAAGCTGGCCGAAGGAATCCTCCATGCTTCAATAGTATTTCCGACGCTCATAGACGCTATTCATCAGGTTCGGAATTCCAGCAGCGATTACGAGGGGATGAACTGGTTCGGGAGGGTTGAGGCGATACTCGATGCAAAGGGATTGCGCGATAAGGAGCCGTTCGAAGCGGCGCAAAAAATACTTGAAAATCCGGCAAACCGGGGTTTCCGCGGAATTAGCGCTTTGCTTGAAATAACCGATAATCAAGAATATGAATAAAAATAAGTTCCAAAAAATATTCAAAAGGGCTGCTGTGGAGCAGATGAGGGCGGATTTACGATCCGGGCGCTCGCTGAAAAGCTACTTCGAGGAGTCTTATTCCGTGAAAGAAAGAGAACTTCTCAATTCAACGATTGAAACTTCGGGCAAACCGCCGGTTTTGAAAGCGCCGAAGAAAGATCCTATTTCGGCTGATCTGGAGAATGCAATTACATTGCATGGCTATTACAGCGATCTCGATGAAACCCAAGCGTCAGACTCCCGCTTATGGGTTTATCTTAGCCATGCGGAATTCCGAAAATACACTCTTGCCCGCTGGGGCTTGGACGGTTCTTATTCAGATTTAAAAGATGATGCCGCTAAAAAGAGAGCGATTAACCAGCTTTTAGAGCACTGGTTCGTCAGCGGTAATGATCGTGACTTGCGACGGCATGCAATCGCCCGCCTTTGGTGGGCGGCTCACCTGACATACGCTCCGTGGGAAAGAGATCCGGAATTTTTCGCTGATTTGAAACAAAATGATCCTTACTATTACACAAGAATTATTCTTTCGACTCAGGATATTTACCAGCAAGTGCTTGAACGAGCCATGGGCCGCTCGAATCGCATCCTTATTTCCGTCCTTGATTATTTAGGCAAAAACAAAGAATTCGCGCGGTCTCGGGAGAGCGTACGAAGCTTGATGAAGGAGCTCAATCTTACCTATGGAACAAGAAAGATTATAGCTTTAGATCCGAGAACTCTTGCCGGGGTTATAAAAAAAATAGCAACAGATATAGAAAATTATTAATGTTTAAATTCTACGGTCCCGCCTGGGAGGAAATTAAAATTGTTCATAGGTAAAAAAATGGTACCTGATTATATACCGCAGAACTATTATGATGGTTGGGGTAATGACAAGTTTAATGCTTGGATTTTTGAAATTATTAAGAAAGTATACGGTAGCGAGAATTTTGTAATCGGGCCGTCGCGAGGGTCTGATGGTGGTATTGATGCAGAATATGTAAAAGCTGGCACAGTTCCTTTTATTATCCAAATTAAGTGGCGGGAAATAAGTCGTAATAGTCCATCCAAACTTCGTAGCGAAATATTCTCTAAATTTAAAGCCGAAGTTGAGAGGCGATCATCTAATTCAGGATCAATAAAGTATCTTTTTGTAACGAATGTTTCTCTTACACATCAGTATCATGAGAAGTTTAAAAAAATAATAAGAGAGTACCCCGCACTTAATATTGAATATTGGGAATTTGAGAAAGAGAATAGTTTTCTGCGTCAATATGAGGAATTATATGTTAAATTTTGTCCATATTTTACAAGGGCGGAAATTGAAAAGCTTAAAGAAGATAAAGATAAAATTATTTCAGAACTTAAAGATCATTACCAGGAACAACTTAGTGAAAGCGAGTTTCTTGAGATTCAACGCAAGGTTAAAGACCTTTTTATAAATCAAACATTACAGAGAGAGTATTATTATGCGTTCATTTACTTTTTGGAGCCTGTTTACATGGATGGAAGGAGTAGTTCCGATAGAAAAATACTTCGAAAACTTTTGGATATAACCGAGCAGACAGAACTTGATTTCATCGGGCAACTTGTGCAAGAGGGCAGCATAAGTAGAACCGAATCTCTATTATCGGTTAATAATCGTGGACGCGCGAAAACTTCATTAAATGGGTTTATAGATGGTCTTCAAATCCCTTTGGAGAAAGTTGTTGATATGTTTGAAAAATGGGTATGAATAAAAAATTCTTATCAAAATTAATGCAGTTAGACAGCAAAAGAGCAGATGAATATCTTGTTCATTTTGCTGATGAAGTCGGCGCCAATGTAATGTCAGAGGAGACAGACAATGATCACATTCTAGAATCTCTTAATCTTTTGGAAGAGTTTGTTTATAGAACCCCAGAAAAAACAATTGAGATAGTTAAGTATCTAATCGATCATCCGAAAGATGCAAAACCCGAATTAACTCCAATGGGAGAGTTCCATGGGAGGGGGCACAAAGATATTGTTATAAAGTGTACGGAATTATTAAGTCATCTACGCTACATCTACCCTAATGGGGTATTGCCCCTACTCGCTTGCCTAACTTTAAGCACTGACAAAGACATTAAATGTAAGGCTCTGGAAGTGCTCAAAAAATTTGCGCAATATGATTATAATGTTCTGATGAAAAGCAAAATCGGTTATGACGCGCAGAGAAAGGCGCTTGATTTCATTCTTGCTTGGTCCCGAAATGAACAATTGCGGCATATTGATTTTGTTGAGACCGTGCTAAAGGAATTGCTTAGTTCTTCTATTCAAGGAACGACCTCGGGTTTAAACAAGGAAGATCAATATACCCTCACGATACATTTTGGCGCTGTGTCCCCAACTGATTTCTTGAAAAAAATGCGCCGCGAAGCAATAGATCTTGTATATGAATTGTATCTGTCGGCTGAAGATCCGAAATTGAAGTTGAAACTTGTTAAAATACTGGATGAAGCCACCCAGTCGCCTTCAAATATTGCGTATGGAGATGATGTCGCGCATATGATAGCGGATGATCTCAAATACCTTGCCAGCATATACCGAAAAATTATCTTCGGAGAAGAAGGTAAAATGACGGGGCATTTGGGTATTGTTGCCACCGTAGAAGAACGGCTTTACTGGATTAATAGAAGAGAAGAAAAACGAATTGAGGAATCAGAACAGCTGCGCCTGGATATTCTGAATAATGAACTTTATCATCTTTTTAGGTTGCTGGTTGGCGATACAGCGTCTTATCAGGAACAAGAGGGGTGGGATAATGCAGAAAAAAAACGAACGGACGAAATGAATGATATTATTAAATCAATCAATGAATCCAACATCCATCAATGGATAGATAGGCTAAATAGAATAGCAACGCAACGAGCATCAGTTGAAGATTGGAAGCTTGGTCCATTTAGAAACTTTTTTAGAATACTTTCGCAGGATAGGCCGGAAATGGCTCAAATTCTTCTTAATCATGCAATCAAAGGTGATTCTGATATAAAGTATTTTATTGGAAATTTTCTTGAGGGATTTAGAAGGGGTATGCACTTTGAACCGTATGACACATATACTAATTGGATTGCGGAAAGCAAGGACATTAATTTTGTACCTGCATTAATATGCTCTTTAGACCTTCGAGATGGCGAAGATTTAGAAAAATATATTAGAGACAAAGACCTGGAATTACTTGAGCTGATTGTAGAGAAAAAAGGATCGTTTGCGTTTCTTCAAGAAAAGGACGTCCCGCAGACTCACTACGCTCTTATTAACGCGCTAGCTCGAAACTATGCCCGCGATCCTAAAAAGATTGAGTTGCTGATTAATAAAGAAATTATTACAAACCCAAGGCATCTTAGCGTCTATTTCAATCAATTTCCCCTTATATTTTACAGAAAGTTAATCAACATTCAGCAGCTTCAACCAAAAACAATTAAATTGCTAAAGGAAAAAATCATTGAACTCTCGGATTTGGATTGGGAAGCGCAAGAGTTAATATCTAAAATCGGAAAAAGGGAAGGGCTGAAGAGCGTGATAAACCTGATCCTTAAAAGAATTCATAAAGCCGAAAAAGAAGTGAAAAAACATGACCTTTCGAGAAGATACGAACCTGTACCTTATCATTTTAATCCGGGGTTGCGTGATTTTATTACTAATAATCCTGAATATGAAAAAATTGGTATTGAGTTAGTTGAAAAAATGACAACTAAATGGAATATCTATAATTGGCATATTAGCAATTTATTGGAAAAAATTGGAAAGGGATTTGATGATATAATCAAACATCTAATATCTAAAGGCGATGACGATAGTTTGGCGAAAGCGGCGCTGACAATACAGTCTATTAATGGGGTAAACTTCGATCTATGCATTGAAATCGTGAGAAGAACAAATAACAAAAAAATCATAAATCAGGTTGAAAGCAATATGTATGCAACTGGTGTTGTTTCGGGTGAATATGGCATCGCAAACGCATATAAGAGAAAGGCGGAAGTACTAGAGAAATACAAATTAGATAAAGACGAACGCGTAAAACAATTTGCTGGATATATGATTGAAAATTTTCATGAAAGCGAGAAAAAAGAAAGGCAGAAAACGGACGAAGATCGTCAAATTAGAAAAACTGAATTTGAGGAATAATATGCGACTTAGCGGCGAATCGATCAAAAAATTCATGGCAGTTTACGAAAAGAAATTTGGAAATAAAATATCCAAACAAGAAGCGATGGAATCCGCGCACAAACTCGTCAGGTTGGTCAAGATTGTATACGGCCATGAAGCAAAAAATCGCAACCGCAGCAAAACAAGCAATAAAAACCTTACTAAAATGTGACACTCCCAAAACCGCTCTTTTGTGTCACATTTGTCACTTTTTGGTTTTCAGACCCCCGACCCGCGTGCCTCAAATCGCGTCTTGAAAAAAACGGAGAAAACCCTTATATTACTTGTACATGGCGGGCACTTAACCCAAGTGTCCCGCCAATTTTCAAAATTCGGATTTTGTGGCAAAAATCGCAAAAGCATTAGGTGTTTCTATTGAAGAGTTGTTAAAATAGTTTCTATGGTTAAATTCGATCCAAATTGGTACAACAAGTTTGTGCAGAGCACCAATGAAAAAGATTTATTGGTAAACAAGATTTCTGACATTCTTGCGGGCAAACCACACAAAAGTTGTCTTGAAATTGGACTTGGTACATCTCCATATTTTGCACAAAAACTTTCCCAAAATTTTGTACGCTATTTAGTAGTAGAATGTCGCATAGTGGAAGAACTACTACCAAGTGACATAGAACTTCTAAATGATGACTGGGAAAATGTTCAACTTGGAGAAAAATTTGATGTCATTATTGCGTCTCATGTCATTTACTATTTTAAGAACAAAAAATCCGCAACGGAAAAAATATTCAGCGCGTTAAATAATGGCGGTAGAGTCATTTTTGTTATGAACGGGAAGGAATCTGACTATGGTCTATTGAAATCATTCTTCTCCAAGTTGGTTAACGAACCCTACAAATTTACCTACGATGAATTGCTTGAAATTTTGAAGGAGCGAGAGATTAAGGAATATACCTTACCGTCGGAAATTCGTTTCTCGTCTTTTGACGAACTCTTTGATACTTTACGACTCTCATTCGATAATTACCCGAACGAATATCAGAAACTAAAACCGCAAATTATTGAATACTTTAAGAAGAACATCCGAGGAGGAAAATTCATAATTGACCAAAAAATTATTGAAATCCAGAAGTAAAGAATTTGCCGCCAAACCGAGCGAAGCTCGGTGTTTCGCCACAAGCGGAACGAAAAACTTGAAATCGTCCTTTTCGTTCCGATTCAAGGCGGAGTTCACTTAAACAAGGAAATGAGCAGAATAAATCATAAGTATGAAAAACATTAATAGCGATAAAAAAGTGTTGTCGCCAAAACAACCTGCCTTGCCGGCAGGCAGGCGCGAAGAACTGCTCAAAGTATTGAAAGCCCGTTTTGAGAAAAACATGAATCGCCATAAAGGTCTTGTTTGGGATAGGGTGCAAGCAAAACTGGACTCTGCCAAGGCGCGGGAAAAATTGCGGTCGCTCAATGAAATGGAAAGAACCGGCGGCGAACCGGATGTCGTCGGGTTTGACAAAAAGACCGGTGAATACATTTTTTGTGATTGTTCGGAAGAAACGCCCATTGGCCGCAGAAGTATCTGTTACGACCGTGAAGCGCTGGAGTCAAGAAAAGAATTTAAACCAAAAGATAACGCCATTGATATGGCTGCAGCCATGGGCATTGAGCTTTTAACGGAAGAACAATATCGCCAGTTGCAGTCCCGCCAAATGGCGGGAGGAAATTTTGATACGAAAACATCGAGTTGGGTGAAAACACCTTCCGATATTAGAAAGCTCGGCGGCGCGCTCTATTGCGAACGCCGCTACGGCCGCGTCTTCACGGGTCATAACGGCGCGCAGTCTTACTATGCCGCCCGGGGTTTTCGCGGCGAACTTCGGGTATAATTTTACACAGACAGAATATTTGTTATGAACTTTAAAGAAATTCAGCAAAAGGTGATAAAAACCGCGCTTGATTACGGCGAAAGGCACGAGGTGCGAATTGACAAGGATTTTGCCGTGATTAAATTATTTGAAGAAGTCGGCGAGTTCGCCCAAGCGATTTTAATTCATAATAAAAAATGCCGGAAGTCCAAGCTGGCGCCGGAAGACGCATCAAAGAAAGAATTGGCCAAAGAGCTGGCCGATGTCGTCGGACTGGCGATGTTAAACGCCCATTTGTTGGATATAGATTTGGAAGACGCGATAGACAAGAAGTGGATAAATAAGGAAAAGTAAATTTCTTGCGCGAATCGTCGTTTTGCGGTAGAGTATTAATGTAATTACTACAAAAAATATGGACGAAAAACAAGAAAAATCAAATAAACCGGAAGAAAACGCGCCAGTTGAGAGCGCGGCAAAACCATTGGCCGAGTGGTCTTTTCCCGAATTTGTAAAATACGATCGGTCGCGCAACTGGTTTATTATTGCCGGAATAATTATCGCGGCCGGATTGGTTTATTCCGTGTGGACCGCGAATTTTCCTTTTGCCTTGATTATCCTCATGGTCGTGGTGGTCTACTATATGCACTTTGTCCGCACTCCGGAGGAAGTACAATTCGCGATTTTTGACAACGGTCTGCAGATGGGACACCGATTTATCAAATGGCGGGAGCTGAAAAAATTTTGGATTCTCTATGATCCGCCCGAAGTGAAAAAACTTTATTTCAGCTTCAAATCGTCAATCCGTCCATATCTTTCAATTCCGCTTGATAAACAAAATCCCGTTGAACTGCGCAAAACGCTCGCCAAGTATTTGGAAGAGGACTTGGAACAGGAGGAAGAGCCGGCCAGCGAGCAATGGGGAAAGATTTTGAAATTGTAGCATTGCGCCCTCGTCGTTCAACGGATAGGACGCGGCCCTGCGAAGGCTGAGATTGAGGTTCAATTCCTCACGAGGGCACCAGTACAATAAAAGTTAAAAGCGCAAAATGAAAAGTTAATGAAATCAAAAATTATTAAAAATTTTTGATAACAGAAATTTTTCGCTTTACATTTTTATCTTTACGCTTATCGCATGTTCACTCTCCAGACTCCTCTTTCCCAATTCACGCCGATCGGCAAGACAGCCGCGCCGCATTTGAAGAAACTGGGTCTTTCGACTGTGGAAGACCTTTTGTTTTATTTTCCCCGAAAATATTTGGATTTTTCAATCATCACGCCGATTGGCAAATTAAAGCCGGATACGGAGACGACCGCCTCCGGCCGGATTGAGCAAATTTCCAATCGCCGTTCTTGGCGAAAAAAAATTATGGTGACCGAAGCCATAATTTCCGATGATACGGGGAAAGCGGCTTGTATTTGGTTCGGCCAGCCGTATATCGGCAAAATGCTAAAAGCCGGAGACGAGATTATGGTCTCGGGAAAAGTATCTTTTGGCGATTATGGCATGCAATTTGCCGGCCCGGCGTTTGAGAAAAGAAGCAATGATCCGGCGCATACCGGGAGACTTGTGCCTTTATATTCCCTTACCGGCCGCCTGACGCAAAAACAAATCCGCGTTTTGATAAAATACGCTTTGCGCAGCGCCGGATATTTGGCGGATTTTTTGCCTGCGGAAATAAAGAGAAATGAAAATCTGATGCCTCTAAATTCTGCTTTGGAGCAAGTTCATTTTCCCAAAGATATAAAGACGCTTACTTTGGCGCAAAATCGTTTGAAATTCGACGAACTTTTTTTAATCCAGCTGATCCACGCCAAACGCAAACAAAATACGGCCGCCTTGCAGGCGCCAGTCGTGCCCTTTCACGAAGCGGAAGTAAAAAACTTTGTCCAATCTTTGCCTTTTAAATTGACCGATGCCCAGCGCAAAGCCGCCTGGCAGATTATCAAGGATATGGAAAAGCCGCATCCGATGAACAGGCTTTTGGAGGGCGATGTGGGCAGCGGAAAAACAGTGGTGGCGGCCATCGCTCTTTTAAATGCGGCCCTGTCCGGATTCCAAGGCGCGCTGATGGCGCCCACAGAAATTTTAGCCAAACAGCATTTTGAAACCATTTATAAAATTCTCACGCCTTTGGGTATTTCCGCCGCTCTCCTGACGCACAATTGGCAAAAGGCGGGCAATGAAGAAGCTGATACAAAAACAATTATCGCGAAAATAAAAAACAATGAAATTAAAATTGTGGTCGGCACGCACGCTCTTATTCAAGAAAAAATACAATTTCAAAATTTGGCTTTGGCCGTGATTGATGAACAGCATAGATTCGGAGTCAAACAAAGGCAAAAATTGCGAGCCAAGGGCGGGGCCAAGCTCAATCCCCATCTTCTTTCAATGACGGCGACACCCATTCCCCGCACTTTGTATTTGTCATTGTACGGAGATCTGGATCTTTCGGTGCTGGATGAATTGCCCAAAGGCCGGCAAGAAATTATTGATCGAATCGTGGCGCCCAATGAGCGGCCGCAAATTTTAGCGGCGATTGATGAAGAAATAGAAAAAGGACGGCAAGTATTCGTGCTCTGCCCCCTGATTGATGAGTCTGATAAACTGGGCGCCAAGGCGGCCACGGCCGAATACGAGAAATTGCGACGGACTGTTTTCGCGCATCGAAAAATCGGTTTGCTGCACGGACGGCTGGATCCGGAAGAGAAAGAAAAAGCAATGAATGATTTTGCGCAAAGGAAAATTAATATTCTTGTTTCCACTACCGTAGTGGAAGTGGGCGTGGATATTCCCAATGCGTCAGTAATGATGATTGAAAATGCAGAGCGATTCGGCCTGGCGCAAATCTGGCAGTTGCGCGGCCGGGTGGGAAGAGGAACATATCAATCCTATTGTTATCTTTTTCCTGAGACGGATTCGGCCGAGAGTATGCGGCGCTTGCACGCGATCCTTACTTCCAAAAACGGTTTTGATCTGGCGGAAAAAGACTTGGAATTGCGCGGCCCGGGCGAGGTGTACGGCACGACCCAGTCAGGTTTTGTTAAAGATCTGCGCATCGCCACTCTGCTTGATTGGAAAATCATAGAACAGGCCAAATCCGCGGCTTTCGCTTTGATCCAAAAAGATCCGAGCCTGGTAAAATATCCATTGCTGGCACAAAAAGTGGAAACAACCGAGAAAAAACTGCATTTTGAATAAAACTTTGTCAAAAGGACTTGACAAATGCCCTAATCGGGCGTATATTGAAATGTAATTCAGTTCTTTACATTGTCTTTCACAGACAAATAACCAAGGAAAGGAGGTTTAGTAGTTTAGTTGTAGATTTTAAAAAGACAGCTGCTCGCGCATCAAAGCTCGCACGACTAAAGGGAGTTAATTTTTTCAAACATGGAGGTGTCTTGCAAATGATTAATGTACTAGAAATAGAAAAAGCAGCTAATGATTTTATCGTATCAAGAACCGATAGACAAGGAGTGGTTAAAACACTCCGCACCCTGGTAAGTTCATGCGACAGAGCATGCGCTAACTGCGGCGTTCCGCGGACTGTCAAGAACCGTTTCAACGAGTCGGTTCAGATCTATCTAAAAGGGCAGATCAGCTGCCTGAAATCACAATAACCTTTCCTTGCTCAAGGATCAAGACCCAGGGTAGCGTTCTCGCCCTGGGTTTTATTTTTGGCATTAAGAACCATAACAACCGCCAATCCTGACATCCGTACTGTAGCTTTTGGCTTTGCCACAATCGTCTTTCCAGACATCAAAGTGCAAACCTTTAATGGCTGATCCTTTATCTTGCACCGTATACTCATGGCCGCCAATACAAATTTTTGTGCCTATTGGAAAGCAACTCAAATCAGCAGCAATTGTTACGCCCTCTTGCGGAGTTATTCCGGAAGCTGTCTTATCGCATGCATTAATTTTAGTATCATCAAAATCTTTAAAACATGTCCATTTAACAAGCTGCTTCTTTCCTTTGACAAATATATCATTTTCTCTTTTTTCATTACTGCATAATGATCTATTGTTACAGTCGCAATTAAGGCCTAGTCCGCATAAGAAATCCTGGCGAGACTCCTTAATAGATGAATTAAGAGATTGAAGATCTCCGTATTTTGTATTTTTTGAATCCGGGGGGCAGTAAACCGTTATTAGAGCGTTAGCCACTTGCCCCGGCGTTAAATTTTTACAGCTTTGTCCTTCAAATTCTTTCTTTAATTGTTCAACAGTGATCTCTTGAATACTTCCGATCCGAATCGGCTTTAATTGTAAAATATTCGGATTTATTAAATTTAAAATTATATACGAACCTAAAGCCAGAGCTAATCCCATCACAGCTCCGCCGATATATTCTTTGGCCTGGGTCACGCGCCCGGTATTTCCTCCTGCGAAAAGCCAATAATATCCGCCAGCCATCATTACGATCACGGCCAACATTCCTGAAATGCCGACTAAAAATTTATAAATTGCTTTTATATAAATACCTACCCAAGGGTATTCACAGATTTTATCCTTGCCTTCTCCGGAGCATTTCACTTGAGCTTCATCGGTTTTTAACAAAGCATCTAATCCCGGTATTTTTACCTGCAAAACATCAAACGGACTGACGATCTTCGATTCGGTTTTTGCTTCATCTGCCAAAGCGGCCGGAGCGGAAACAAAAAACAACGCCGACACAAAGACGGCGAGGAAAATAAAACTAAGAATTATTTTTTCTTTCTTCACAGAAAAATAAATATTATTTTTGGAGGCCACGGCCGGAATTGAACCGGCGTACGAGGTTTTGCAGACCTCTGCGTAACCACTCCGCCACGTGGCCATCTCGGATTAATATAACAAAAAAACGCCGAAAGATCAACCCCGCACCAATGCTTTTTGTGCTAAAATTGGTGCGGGGCAAGTCGGCGCCTTAATAAAACTCGTTAACTCGTGAACGCGTTAACTCGCAAATATTAATATTATTCAATCACCTCCACCCTCACATGCTTCACTCCAAATTGTTTAGCCTTATGATATGAATCCATCCAAATATCCACTCTGCTGGAATAGCGCTGATTCATTCGATCCAGGACTATAAATTGTTTGTCGCCGTACAAATCGGGCAGACGGACTTTAGCTCCGAAGGGCATAAAATTAGCCGCAATCATGCCGTCGAAAACATGAACCCCTGAGGCGGAAATAAATGGGGTCGAATCCGTTTGCGCCCGGGTGCTAGAATAAGCCGTGGCGGTCACGCGAAGAGTCCTGATGACTTTGCGGTCCGCTGCCCGGGGGAATTTAATTTCCGGATTAAAGGTTTTTGCATTATTATCCGCCTCCGAATCAGAATCTGCGGCTATTGCCGGTTTTTCAGGTTGGGGTGCCGGCGGCTGATCGGCCAAAGCAATATGCGGAGAAAAAACAAACTCCAGAAACAAAATAGCCAAAAGGGCCGGATTTATCCGTTTAACATGTTTTTTATAGAATTTTCGTCTCATAAAAATTCGTTCCGTTTATTCTAATAAATCAAAAATCCTGCAGATTTTGCAGGATTTCCATAAATTTTCGCGAAAGCCCATCTTAGCAAATAGACTTTATTTTGTCAAGGGCATGGGGTATAATGTATTTATTAAAATTTTTAATCAAAACATCTATGCGTAAACTTTATTTAATAGTATTTGTCGTTATTTTCGGATTGATTTCGGTAAGTCCGGCTTTGGCTCAAGACGGCGGTACCATGGCGCTTGAAATCACTTCGCCCAAAGAAGGTGAGCTGATCACGGGCGATGAAATCCTGCTCAATATTAAATATTCCGGCGAGAGCGGAAATCACGCGCATATTTGGCTGGATGAACCAAATCCTACGGCTGATAATGTTAAAACACTGGAAGCTCCCGGACCATTTCTTTTTCGCGATGTAAAGCCGGGCGACCATATCGTAATAGTTGAATTGGCCGGCGAAGACCACAAACCGGTTGATCCGGCGCAAAAAATCACCCTTAAAGTAAAGACCCGCAGCGCCGCCGATGTCACCCAGGAAGAAATTGCAAAAGCCCTTTCCCAAGTCAAACCGGCAGTAACAAAAAATTCCAATAATAATCCAGGTGTCGTTGCCGCTTCCCAAAATCAAACCGACAAATCATCAGTGAAATCAAATTTTACAATCTGGATAATCTCCGGAGTCATTATCATAATCATTGCCATCGGCGCCGTCCTTCTCCTCCTGCGCTCCAAAAAACAGCAATAGTTTTTCTCCAACCAAAAACGCGTACTGAAGCCAATTTATCACAGCAGGCGGTGGCCGACAAGCTTGGCAAGCCGCAATCTTATATATCAAGGCTCTAGACTAGCAAACAATCTGGTATAATGCCAATTGTATGCTAAACAGAGCGAAAATCTCTAATTATAAAATTGAAAAAATATTGAAGCATTTTTGCGTTGATATTATCGCCT
>SCPX01000070.1 GCA_004298615.1 Patescibacteria group bacterium
CGGTAATTTACTTTTTTTCAATAACGGAGCTAATATCATATCTAAGTCAAATATCATCCTATTTCAAGATACTTCCGGCTCTCGTATGGCCGGTATTTATAAAATTAACCCGGGGGTACCTGAGGGGCCATCAAGCACGGGTGCAAACTTTCTGATAGTAAACGGAACTATTAACGCTAAAGAGCTCAATGCTTCAACTAATCCATCGGGATTTGGCAAAATCTGTCTAAATGGCACTTGTCACACATCGTGGTCTACGGTAACGCCGGACACGGACACTCAAGATCTTGCATATAACAGCACTACTGGCGAACTTACGCTTACCAATAGCCCGTCCGTTACCATAACCAGCGGAGGC
Organism: Patescibacteria group bacterium; assembly: GCA_004298615.1. Lineage (GTDB taxonomy): Bacteria > Patescibacteriota > Patescibacteriia > SCPX01 > SCPX01 > SCPX01. The sequence goes on from SCPX01000070.1 coordinate 359, forward strand.
GGAGGAGGCGGAATAACGGAAATAGTTGATGGAGATGGAGCCGGAGGCATTTCTGTTGTATCGGGAACCGGCCCTGTCGTGTCTCTCAGCGCAATCGGCGGATCAACCGGGGTTTCAAAAATCAATGTCGGAACGGGGCTGTCAATAACATCAACGCCCACAACGGGTAATCCCACATCCGGAACGGGCGAGGTGACGATAAACATGAGCGGGAGTAGTTTATCAACTCTCAATATGGCAATAAATACTATGTGTGGTTCTACTGCAACCGTCGATTGCACTGCTGGTTATACTTTAATGGGTGGCGGTGCATCTATGGTTGATGGTGGTTGCGGCGGTGGAACGATGGATTGGTTTTACTCCATGCCTGAAGGTAATGGTTGGAAATGCGGATGGGATGAAGGAACCGCAATATGCTATGCTATTTGCGTGAAAATACAATAATTCAATCGTTAATTTTATCGACTTCTATCGGCCTAAGGAAAGGTTTCCGATATTTTAAAAATTAATTACCTTAATAAACAATAGATCAAATAACAATAGTTCGATTTTGGCAAGCCGCTGTTTGTTAATGATTAAAAGTTAACACAATAGAATACCGGAGGAGGCGCCGCGGAAGATCTTGAAGACTGGGGATGGAATCATCACTAGATGGTCTTAGAATGTTTGCGCGAAATAAGCAAAAATGCGGCGGGTAGGTTGGCCAAAAGCGAATGGAGGCCTGCCTGCCGCAGGCAGGAATGCGCCTATCTTGTAGACAAAAAACGATTTGACGAATGCGCCCGCCCGCCAATGCCTTTTAATTTAGATCCGAATATTTTCATTCGCTGAAATATAAGCGCAAGAAGTAATAAAAACCTGCAAAAGGCTATGGCGTGCGGGCCGCCGATACGCAGTAATAATATTATCAGACATCCGGCGATCGCTTGATCTCTGATAAGCTTGCAATTCCCTTATATTAACGACGGCTGGTTGGCGTTTTAGGGGATTTGGAGAATGTCTGAAGACGGGGAAACAGCGCCAGACATAGGATTGAAATTTTTGGTTTGGCGTGGTATAATGCTTCGGATACGCAGTATTTATGCCATCGCCATTATCGGTAAAAAACAATTTAAAAGGGTTTTTGATTGTAACAGGCTGTTCCGCTGTCCTGTTTTTTTTATTGGTTTATTTTGTTTATCAAATTGACGAAGCGAAAAGAGTGGGAACGGCAGTCCCCAAATATTCGGCTAATGAATTTATCAGGCTTAACGAGAAAATCACGGAAAGATACGCGATATTGTCTGATGAGCGAAAAAAGTTAGCTGCGGAAACGGAAAAAATAATTTTAGAGCGTCGGACGGACTTGCAGAAAAAAATTTTCCAGCAAAAAGTTTCCAAAGCGATTCAAAAGACAATCACTCCTTCACTCGCGCCAACACCCGTCAAGACCTCCGCTCAAACGACTAATAGAGCTCCGGCCGTTACCCAGGCGCCCAAGCCAGCCGCAATTCCTCGCCCCCGTACGACGGTTTCTTAAATTATGAAATTACGCAAATTTACATTTATCATTATTTTTTCCGCGATTTTGACCGGCTTGTTTTTGATTGGGACGCATTCTTACGCCGATGACGACGAATCGGAGAAAAAAGCGCTGGAAAGGCGATGGGAAGAGGCGAAGAAAAATGCCGAGAAGCAGGGCGAAGCGGCTAAGAAAGCTTTGGAAAAACAAATTGAAGATGAAAAAGAAGAATACGAAGAATCAAAGAAAAATGAAAAAACCGAACAGAAAAGAATAGAAAGTCCGTCCATTTCCCCGCAACCGGAGCAAGCAACGCAAACTGTCCAGACTGAACAAATAATTATAGAGAGAACACCCAAAGATTTAGACGGCGATTTTGTGCCGGATGAATTTGATCTTTATCCGGGCGGGGATGATTTTTCATATTTAATTGACTCGGATAAAGACGGAGCGGTGGACGCATTAGACAAGTACCCGGGCGAAAATGATGCGGTTTATTCGGTGATAGACGCTGATGAAAACGGGATTGTTGACGAGGTGGAAAATCTAGCCAACTCATTAAAGCAATAAAAGACAACGCAATGAGCCGGACAGCATTTTCAAATACTATCAAAGCGATGAATACTGATGTTTGCGCCGTGATTGTTTGCGATGATGAGGTATCGGCAAAACATGAATTTGAAAAAATAAGAGAGGAAATAATAGCCCTTGAAAACCGCTTCAGTCGGTTTAAAGAATACAGCGAATTAAGCAAACTGAATGAATCGGCCGGCGGATTTTTTCAAGCCAGCAATGAAATGATTGAATTGCTTTTACGCGCCAAGAAATCTTATGAAATGACCTTTGGAATTTTTAATCCGGCCATTTTGCCGGTTTTGAAAAAAATCGGTTACGATAAAACTTTTGATAAAATTAAAGAGAAAAAAATGAGATAAATATAAAACAAATCCAAGAAGATTTTTCAAAGCTGCCAAAATTTAGAGATACCATTATTGATGATCAAAAGAATATTGTAAAACTGCCAAAAGGAATGAGGTTTGATTTAGGAGGGATTGCCAAGGGATTTATTGTTGACAAGCTGGCAACACCGCTTAAAAACCGCTATGAAAATTTTTGGATTTCCGCGGGCGGTGACATGTATATTTGCGGGCAGGATCAGCAGAGCAAAAATTGGCAAGTCGGAGTCCAAAATCCGTTGAAGCACAATCAAGACATTTTGTCATTACATATTCCTAAAGAGGGAAAAGCGGTGGCGACATCGGGCACAACTAAAAGACGGGGTAAATCGGGCGATTTTTTCTGGCATCATTTGATTGATCCAAGGACAGGTCTACCGGCGGACAATAGCATTCTGGCCGCAACAGTTATCGCTGATTCTGTTTGGCTGGCCGATGTTTTGGCGAAAACCGCCCTGATTTTGGGGAAAAAAGAGGGGATTAATTTGTTTGATAATTTTCCGCAGGCCGAGGGATTGCTGATTGACAATAATTTGGATATTTTCTTCTCTTCAAAAATAAAAGATTATGTTTTGGAAAAATAAAATTTTAATTTTATCTGCGCTTTTGCTTGTTGTTTACGGATTCAGCATTTTATCCGTTCCAAACGAAGTTTTGGCGCAGGAGAAAAAATTTTTATATCAAGATTCGCCGCCCAAAGATACTGATCTTGACGGTTTGACTGATTAAGGAGAAAATCTGTCGTTTAAAACCAATCCGACTCTTCCGGATACGGACGGCGACGGCTTTTCGGACAGCACTGAAGTTTTGATGGGAAGCGATCCGCTCAATCCTTACGATCCGGGTGATTTCGGCGCGGAAATTCGGACGGGGTACGCGCAGGAGATTCCCTGGCCCTGGTATATTTCGCGGGCGAGCGGACTTTTGAGTTATTTCCTGCTTTTTACCCTAATAGTTTTAGGCGTAGGAATCAAAACCAGGATTATTTATAAAATAATCAATGCGGCTTCGGCCTTGGCCGCACACCGTTTTATCGGAATCATATTGTCAATAACCATCGCGATTCATCTGATTTCTTTGCTTTTTGACAAATATCTGAAATTCACCGTCATTGATATTTTGGTTCCATTCGTTTCGTGGTATCGGCCGCTTTATGTCGGATTTGGCGTTGTGGCGTTTTATCTGTTTTTAGCCGTCATCATCACTTCTCTTTTTTTCCGCCTCAAATGGCCGTGGCTCTGGCGGCTCTTGCATTATTTGACATACCCCGTATTTTTTCTTATTTTTCAGCATGGTATTTTCTCCGGCACAGACGCCAAAACGGATCTTATGGTAAATTCTTATTGGATCACCGGATCAATCGCGGCAGTTTTAATATTATTCCGTCTTTATCATTATTGGCGCAAAATCCGATCAGCCGGTAAAATTATAAATGCAACCGTATGAAATTTTTTTTAATCAATTATAAAAATGCGATCGTATTCGCCGGAATTATCATCGCGGCCATAGCGGTAGTTGCCGCCGTAAAACTGTCAATTCATACGGATCTCCCGGTTCTTCCGCGCGACGCCATTGAAATTGTTTTATCCAAATCCCAATATGCGGTCGGCGAAGAAATTTATTTCGGAATATTGAACAATACGGATCGGATTTTGCAAATTGAAAATGAGTGTCCGAGAGAACCGCTGGAGATTTATAAATTATCAGGCAGCTACTGGCAGCACATAAGGGGCGAGGCCGAGGTAAAATGCTCGCAAAAACACATTGCCTTGGATCCCGGGGAATTGAAAGGCGCGTCTTTTTTGCCGTGGCAGAAGATTCTTTTTAATTCGGTCGGTACTTATAAAATAGTCGTAGAAGTTGAGGGATACAAGGGTGAGTTTGAAAAGATTTTTACAATCATTCAGCAGTAATGAATCGGACATTGCTAATCGCGTCTTTTTGCGGTATGATTGAGGAATGACGGCTCAATCCGTAAAAAATCTTTGCAAAAGTTTTAAATATGCGGCTTCCGGCTTTGCATATGTATTCAAGCATGAAAGAAATTTCAGAATACAGGTCGTGGCGGCGGTCTTGGTCATAATACTGATGATCGTTTTTCCTCTTAGAACTTTGGAAAGAATAGCGCTTTCGCTGGTCATTACTTTTGTTTTGGTCTTGGAGCTGATAAACACGATAATGGAGAAAATAGTTGATATCCTGAAGCCGCGCATCCACCATTATGTTGAAATCATAAAAGATATGATGGCCGCGGCTGTGCTGATCGCCTCTGTCGGAGCGCTGGTTGTGGGAATTCTGATTTTTTGGCCCTATCTTTTTTAGCCGTTTTTAAAAGCCTTTGCTTAATTTTTGAATTGTGGTAAAATAAATGCAATATGTCACGCAATCCTCAATTCGCTTCAATTGATATAGGCTCTACCGCCATCAGAGTGGTAGTAGGCCAAAAGCGGGAAGCCAATGAATCCATCCAAATCATTGCCGCATCCGAACACTCTTCCGAAGGAGTGGCGCGCGGTATTATTACGAGTATTGAAGATGCGACCGGCAGTATTTCCGCCGCTCTTGAAAAATGCGAGCGGATGTGCGGATCGCCCATTGAAACGGCCGTAATCGGTATTTCCGGCAGCCAAGCATTGGTCAATACTTCAAAAGGAATCACGGCCATAGCCAAAGCCAATGGCGAAATTTCTCCGGAAGATGTGGAAAGAGCCATTGAAGCCGCGGAAGTGGTGGCCGTGCCGCCGAATTACAAATTGCTGCATAATATACCGAAAAATTTTACAGTAGACGGGCAATCGGGTATAAAAGATCCGATCGGTATGACCGGAAGCCGTTTGGAAGTGGAAACTCAAGTAATTCATTGCCTGTCCAGCCATATTGAAAATGTTTCCAAATGCGCCACGCGGGCCGGAGTGGAAATTTCCGAAATGGTGCTGGGGATTTTGGCCGCCAGCGAAGCCGTGACCACCAGCCGCCAGCGAGATCTGGGCGTGGCGGTTGTCAATATCGGCGCTCAAGCCACCAATGTCGCCGTGTACGAAAACGGCGATTTGATCCATTTAGGCACGATTCCGGTCGGCGGCGCCCATTTTACCAATGATATTGCCATCGGACTGCGCGTATCAATAGATTTGGCGGAAAAAGTGAAGCTTGGCTATGGCACAGTTTTGCCGAATGATGTTTCCAAACACGATGAAGTTGATTTGTCCGAATTCGGAGCCGAGTCTTTGGAGCGCGTTTCGCACAAGCATATAGCTGAAATATTGGAAGCGCGATCCGAAGAATTGTTTTCTTTAGTCAATAAAGAATTGGCCAAAGCGCGCCGGGCTGGGCTTTTGCCGGCCGGAGTGGCGCTCACCGGCGGCGGGAGCAAATTGCCGGGATTGGCGGAAGCGGCCAAGAAAGATTTGAAATTGCCGGCTAGCGCCGGATCGGTTGAAGTGCTGACAGCCGTTGATAAAGTCAATGATCCGCAATTTTCTACCGCGGTCGGGCTGATTTTATGGACCGCCAAATATTCCGGATACGAAGGAGGCCGCCGTTTCAGAATTCCGTTTCTTTCGTTCGGCGGAATGACCGACAAAGTTCGCAAATTCGTTAAGACTCTAATGCCTTGACGCTCGCTATTAAGGCTTGTATAATATCGCTATTGATAAACTATGAAAATCAATACATTTAAACAACAGGCAACTGAAGTAAAGCCGGCGATTGATACTTTTGCCAAGATCAAAGTGGTTGGTATTGGCGGGGCGGGCGGCGAAGCCATAAATCGCATGATCGGGTCAAAGATCCGCGGCGTTGATTTTATAACCGTAAATACGGACGCGCAAGCTTTGCATCACTCAAAAGCGCAGATAAAAATCCATGTCGGAAAAACAGCGACCAGAGGTCTGGGCGCCGGAATGGATCCGGAAATCGGACGCCGGGCCGCCGAAGAAAGCCAGGAAGAATTGCACGATCATTTAAAGGGCGCCGATATGGTCTTTATCACTTGCGGTTTGGGCGGAGGCACGGGTACGGGAGCAGGGCCGATTGTGGCGGAAATCGCGAGGGATTTGGGAGCTTTGACAATCGGTGTCGTCACTAAGCCATTTGAATTTGAAGGAATGCAGAGAAAAAATGTTGCCGAGCGGGGATTGAGAGAATTTGAGGAAAGAGTGGACGCGCTTATCACAATACCCAATGACCGCATTTTACAAGTAATAGATAAAAAAACATCTCTTTTGGACGCTTTTGCGGTAGTTGACGAGGTTTTGCAGCAAGGCGTTTCCGGAATTTCGGATATCATCACCACTCCGGGGATAATCAATGTCGATTTTGCCGATGTGAAAGCCATAATGCAGGGGACAGGCTCCGCATTGATGGGAATAGGCATTGCTTCGGGTGAAAATAGGGCGGTGGAAGCGGCCAAGGCGGCTATTGAAAGCCCGCTTTTGGAGCTTTCCATTGAAGGAGCGCGCGGTATTTTATTTACAATTACCGGAGGAAAGGATTTGGGAATGTACGAAGTGAACGAAGCGGCCAAAATCATCACGGCCGCGGCTTCTCCTGACGCTAAAATAATTTTTGGCGCGATCGTGGATGAAGCGCTGGATGACGATGAGATGAAAGTGACGGTGATAGCGACCGGTTTTGGCGGCGAGGGGAGACGGCCGGAGCCGAGAATAGTCAGGCCCATGGTTTTTGAAAAAGAAGAACCGAAAGAAAATCCCAATCTTTGGCAAAACCAAAAGAGGAAAATACACATAGAGCAGGCTGACGAGCCAAGAACATACCAAAGGCCTCCGGTTCAGGAAAAACCGGCTGTCCAGAATCAAAACCAGGCAAACCAAGAGGAAGATTTGGAAATTCCGGCATTTATCAGGAAGAAGATGATGTAGTTAGTGAATCTTGCATCTTGCATCTTGTAACTTATAACTCGCATCTTTTTTATTTTTTTAAGAACGGCAAGATACAAGATGTGAGTTTCGAGTTTTGAGAAAAAGTTATCCACAGTTCTAAATTAGGAACTGTTTTTTTACCCTCAAAATTCGGAAAAATAAGGAAAATTAGGACTTTTGAACGAAACTAAATATTGTGGTAAAATTATATATAAAGACACAAGAGATTGATAAATTGATACTTTTAACTATTTGCCATTAACCTTTGACATTGAAAGTGAAGTGAAATCAATCAATTGTTAAAAGTTAATGGATAACAGTCAATAGTTGCAACTATGTTCTGCCCTTTTTGCGGCCACACGGATACAAAAGTGATTGATTCAAGGCTTACCGAAGACGGGGGAGCGATTCGGCGCCGAAGAGAGTGCGAAAAGTGCGGAGAGCGATTTTCCACTTACGAGGAAATGGTGCTTTTAAACATCATGGTGGTAAAAAGAGATGACCGCAAAGAAGCGTATGAGAGGGAAAAAGTGGAGCAGGGCATCAAAAGGGCGCTGGAAAAAAGACCGATCTCGCACGAAGGATTCAGGAATCTGATAAATCGCATTGAAAGGGATATACAAGTCTTGCGCAAAGAAGAAATTAAAAGTTCGGAAATCGGGGAAATAGTGATGAAAGAGCTCAAAACTCTTGACGAGGTCGCCTATATCCGTTTCGCGTCGGTCTACAAATCGTTTAAAGATGTGAAAAGTTTTGAAAGGGAATTAAAGAAATTATAATTCATTTCAAATTAAGAGTTAGAAAGAATAAATCAAGGGAGGGTTTTGTTGTCTCAACAGTGATAACTTGATTCATAATTTTTACATCTTAATTTAAAATAAAATTATGGCAGAAGCCTTGCCCATGCAACCGGCGGCCGGATCGGCCGCGAGTCATCAAAATCAAAAGGTCCAAAAGCTTGACGAATTGCCGAAAACATCTTTGCCGCTTACGGAAAACGCTTTGCGCGTTTTGGCGCGCCGGTATTTAAAAAAAACCGAAGACAGCCGGCCGGCCGAAGCGCCGGAGGATATGCTCTCGCGCGTGGCCAAAAATATCGCTCAAGCTGATATTTTTTATGATCCCAAGGCCGATCTTAAGGCTGCGGAAAAAGAATTTTACGAATCAATGGCCAAGCTTGATTTCCTTCCCAATTCGCCGACTCTCATGAACGCGGGACGGGATCTTCAGCAATTGTCCGCTTGTTTTGTTTTACCCATTGGCGATTCAATGGAAGAGATTTTTGAAACGCTGAAGCACGCCGCTCTCATTCATAAATCGGGCGGGGGAACTGGCTTTTCATTTTCCCGTTTGCGCTCCCAGGGATCGCGCGTGAAGACTACGCATGGCATAGCAAGCGGCCCGGTGTCATTTATGAAAATTTTTAATGCCGCCACCGAGCAGATCAAACAAGGCGGGACGCGCCGGGGCGCCAATATGGGAATATTGAGAGTGGACCATCCGGATATTGTGGAATTTATTTCCTGTAAGGCTGACCACAAAGAAATAAACAATTTCAATATTTCCGTGGCCATTACCGACGAATTTATGGAGGCGGTAAAAAACGGAACCGATTACACTCTTTACAATCCGCGCACCAAAGAAGCGGTGGAGAAATTGCCCGCTCGCGATGTTTTTGAGAAAATGGTGAAAAATGCCTGGCAAAACGGGGATCCGGGCGTGATTTTTATTGACCGGATAAATAGGCTCAATCCCACGCGCCATATTTCGGAAATTGAATCCACCAATCCTTGCGGCGAACAACCCTTGCCGCCTTATGATTCTTGCAATTTGGGATCAATCAATCTTGGTAATTTCGTGTCGGCCGACAAGACCGTGGATTGGGACAGAATGAGGACAACGGTTCGCCGGGCCGTTCATTTTCTGGACAATGTGATTGATATGAATAATTACCCAATTCCGGAGATCGCCAAAATGACCAAAGCCAACCGCCGGATAGGACTGGGCGTGATGGGATTTGCCGATATGCTGATCAAATTGGAATTGCCGTACAATTCAACCGAGGGATTTGAAATGGGTGAAAAAACAATGCAATTCGTGCGTACGGAAGCGATCAAAGCATCGGAAGATTTGGTTTATAAAAGAGGCAATTTTCCGCATTATCCCGGATCGGTTTATGAAAAACAAGGCAAGCCGCGGCGCAACGCGACTGTCACCACAGTGGCGCCGACCGGATCAATCAGCATGATTGCCGATTGCTCCTCCGGCATTGAGCCTTTATTCTCAATCGTTTACACCAAGACTGTGATGGACGGCACTAATCTTTTGTATGTGCATCCGCTGTTTGAAGCGATTGCCAAGCGCGAAGGCTGGTATTCGGAAAGTCTGATGAAAAAGATTTCGGAAAAAGCTTCGTGCCAGGGAATAACCGAGGTGCCTGACAAATGGCAAAAAGTTTTCGTGTGCACGCACGATATTCAGCCGGAAGAGCATGTGGAAATGCAGGCGCGGTTTCAAAAATGGATTGATTCGGCCGTGTCCAAGACAGTGAATTTTTCGCATGAAGCGACTATTGACGATGTGCGGAAGGTTTATGTGATGGCTTATGAAAAAGGCTGCAAGGGAGTGACCATTTACCGCGACGGCAGCCGGGATGAGCAAGTCTTGCATACGGAAAGAACAGCTAAGGCGCGCAGCGAAAAAACAGCCGGCCAGCCTTTGCCGCAGGATTTGGCTCTGACGGTCAAACCGCGCTCCCGGCCCGATGTGATGAAAGGCTTTACTTATAAAGTACCGACCTCCTATGGGAGTTTGTATATTACCATAAATGAAGACGAACACGGACCTTTTGAAGTTTTTGGCCAAATGGGCAAGTCCGGCAGTTTCTTTATGGCCCAGCTGGAAGCGGTGTGCCGATTGATTTCTTTGGCTCTGCGAAGCGGGGTGGAAGCGGATTCCGTAATCAGCCAGATTAAAGGTATCAGGGATCCCCAGCCGATTTGGTACGAAGGCGGAATGATTCTTTCTCTTTCGGACGCGATCGCGCAAGTTTTGGAAAAACACATCCGGCAAGGCAAAGAACAGCAGCCGCTTCTTAAAATTGAACCGATTCAAAACAAAGAAAATCAAGAAACCAAAATCCTTGAAATGTTGATTAAGACGCCGGCCGTTTCAACAAATGGCAACGGAAATGGCCACGCGCATACCAATGGCAACGGACACGCAAAAAAAATATCTTTGGCCAATTTGGGAGCGGCGCCGGCTTGTCCGGATTGCGGCGGGATGTTGGAATTGGGCGAAGGGTGTCTGAAATGCCGACTATGCGGCTTCACCAGATGCGGTTAGTTTTTCCTGCTCGGGATTGCGCAATTTTCTTCTGCGGAACTCGCTCGCTCGCGCTTCGCTCAAACAGTCCTCGTTCGAAAATTGACAATCCCTCGCCGAAAAACTAAAAAAACAGAAACTAAAAGCAGAAAAAAAGCAACAATTAAACATTAAAATAACATAATTTGACGGAAGTCCGGTGTTAAAATAATCCGGCGCTGTCCCGCAACTGTGACTCTCCGATTCAATGATCGGAGACAAGCCAGATCAGTCAAATTGTGCTTATCAAAACCATTTATTTCTCCGAGGCAGGGAAAGAAAAGGTTAAATTTATTATATAAATTTTAACCTCTTTTCATCCGGAAAGAGGTTTTATAATTATTAGTTAATAAATGTTTCATGATTCAAGATCCATGATTCAGGAAATTATATGAAAAACGCGCAAAAAATTATTCTCGGAATTATTGGTATTATTATTGTCGCGGTTATCGGCATTTGGGGATTAACGCAAAACCCGGCTTCCGTGACAAATAACACAAATGTATCAAGCGCTAATATTAACGCAAATGCCAATAGCGCCGCGCAAATCCAAACCTCGCTCCAGATTGACAGGCAGGACAGCTCGACAGTCAAAGTTTTTAGTGTTAAAATGGAAAAAGATTCCACTGCCCTGGCCCAACTTCAAAAAGTAGCCGCTGACAATAACATTCCGCTTGAAATAAAAACTGAAAGTTTTGGTTCGTATGTTGACTCGTTGGATGGGTTGAAAGGCGGTACGGACGGCAAATATTGGATGTATTCGGTAAACGGCAAAACCGCGGAAGTGGGCGCTGATCAATACAAATTAGCCGAAGGCGATGTGGCGGAATGGAAGTTTACAAAATAGTAAGTCTTGTATCATGAATCATAAAACTTGAATCATAAAGTAATTGATTTAAACCAGAATGTAATTTATTGCGATTTGTGTTTCAAGATACAAGTTGCGAGATGCATGAAATTCTATGTCTTATTTCTTCATTTTTCTCGGCGCGGTTTTGAGATTTATTCCTCATGCCGCCAATTTTGCCCCAATCGGCGCTATGGCGCTTTTTGGCGGTGCGAAATTAAACAAAAAATACGCGCTTATTGTCCCTTTGGCCGCGATGCTTATTTCCGATTATTTTATCGGATTTTATTCGTGGCAAATAATGGCCTCCGTATACGCAAGTTTTTTGATTTACGGATTGCTGGGATTGCGGGCGCGTAAAAACGAAAGCTGGTTAAAAATTGGCGGCGCCACATTGGCCGGATCGGTATTGTTTTTCCTGATTACCAACTTTGCTGTGTGGGCTTTCGGCTCAATGTACCCGCACACTTTGGCAGGACTCCTCGCCTGCTATGCGGCTGGTCTGCCGTTTTTCCGCGGCACACTGCTTGGCGATATTTTTTTCACGGCCGCGTTTTTCGGACTGTACGAATTGGCGCGGAAATATGTAGAAATTCCATTGAAGCAAAAATTAACAACCAAGAAAGTTTGACGCAGTGTAGTGGAGTGATATAATAAGATCATATGGAAGAAAACATCAATCCGATAAAAAACGAAATGAAGTCTGGTGAAATAAATCCGGATGAAACAAGGCAGATTCTCCAGCAGCAGACCAAAATTTTGGCCCAAATCGCGGGCGATATCAGATCAATGAAAAGGGCGCAGACAGTAAGCAAGGTAATCAATCTGGTTATGTTTGTGATATTTTTTATCGCTCCGATTATCGTCAGCGCGATTTTTCTGCCAAAACTCATTCAAAGCTTCACTTCTTCGCTCGGCGGAATGTACGGCACGAACACGCAGGGCATTGATCCTTTCAAGCTTTTGACCGATCCGAACGCCTTGAAGCAATTCCAAAATCAGGCGCAAACAAAATAAACGCAAAACTGAAAGCTGAAAGCTCAAAACTAAAACGTAAAAATTAAAGCACTTGAAGATTGAATCAAAGCTTTAAGTCTTAACATTTGAATTTTAAATTATTTATTTTTTTATGTTTCCTTTCAAAAAAAGCGACGATGATATTAATAAATATTATATGCGGGAGGGATTGATTATTGTTGTCTTGCTAAGTCTGATTATTGGCGGAGTGGCGGGCGGAATCGTGGGCGCGACCGTGAGCGGTTCTTTCCGATATTTTCCGCAATATACCGCGAGCAAGCAAGCTCAAATTTCCCCTCAAGAGAATACTTTAAAAGTTGAAGAAGAATCCCAAACCATTGATACGGTGAAAAAAGTTTCGCCGGCGGTTGTTTCAATCGTGATAAAAGCCGACCTTTCAAAGTATTATCAGAATGATCCGTTTAATTTTTGGTATGGCTATTCGCAGTCCGCTCCGCAGGACAAACAGACGATCGGCGGTGGCAGCGGGTTTATCATCAGCGCCGACGGAATGATTTTAACCAACAAACATGTGGTGGATCAGGATGGCGTTGAATATACGGCTGTCACTTCGGACGGCAAGCAATATCCGGCCAATGTATTGGCCAGAGATCCTTCCAATGATATCGCGATTGTTAAAATAGAAGCTTCCAATCTTCCCGTGGTTGAATTGGGCGATTCGGACACTTTGCAAATCGGACAAACCGTGATCGCGATCGGCAATAGCCTAGCGCAATATCAAAATACGGTGACCAAGGGCGTTGTTTCCGGGCTGGCGCGCAACATCACGGCCGGCGGCAACGGCGCTTCGGAACAATTAGAAGATGTGATTCAGACGGACGCGGCTATAAATCCTGGAAATTCTGGCGGACCGTTGGTAAATTTGGCCGGGCAAGTGATCGGAGTAAATACGGCCATTGATCAACAGGGACAGTTGGTCGGATTTTCCATACCGATCAACTCGGTCAAATCAACGATTGAAAGCGTGAAGAAAACTGGGAAAATAGTGCGGCCGTTTATCGGCATAAGATATTCGCCAATAACTAAACAATTCGCTCAAGCGAACGATTTGCCTTTTGAATACGGAATATACATCGTGCGCGGTTCGCGGTCAGAAGATTCGGCCATTGTCAAAGACAGTCCGGCGGACAAGGCGGGATTGAAAGAGGGGGATATTATTTTGGAAATCAATGGAGTGAAAATCAATGAAGATCACAGCTTAGTCGGCCAGCTGGCCAAATACAGCGCCGGCAACGAGGTTATTCTCAAAATTTCCTCCGGCGGGGCAATTAAAGATATAAAGGTGAAATTGGAAGAGAAGAAGGAGTAATATGAAAGAATTAGTCGTTAACCTTCAAAATTTGTCTGACAAGATCGCGAAGGCGCGGAGGTTTCTTTGACATTGATGGTTTAAAGAAGCAAGAAGCCGAATTGGTCGCTCAAATGGACGATGCGCAATTTTGGAAAAGAGAAGACGCGCAAGACATTTCCAAAAAGCGCGAGGCTCTAAGGCGCGAAATTGAAATATGGGAAAAAATTTCCAGCGATGTCAGCGAAGAGCTTGATATCGCCCGTTTGGCTGAAAGCGAGGGAAATAAAGAATTGGAAGGCGATATAAAGAAAAAATACGAAGAACTCAAGTCTCAATTTGAGGAGCTTGAGTTTTTTTTATTGTTTAGGGATAAACACGATAGAAGCAATGCCATTGTGGCAATCCACGCGGGCACGGGCGGCACAGACGCGCAAGATTGGGCAGGGATGCTTTTGCGTATGATTTTGAGGTATTGCGAAAGGCGTGGATTCACCGCGCGGATTGTTGATGAGCACAAAGGCGGCGAAGCCGGAATCAAAAGCGCCGTAATTGATGTGCAAGGCGAATGGGCGTACGGATATTTGAAATCCGAGCACGGCGTGCATCGGCTCGTGCGCATTTCGCCTTTTGACGCGGAAAAAATGCGGCATACTTCTTTTTCACTGATTGAAGTGCTGCCGGAAATAGGCGAAGTGGAAGAAGCGAAAATCGATCCCAAGGATTTGCGCATTGACACTTATCTGGCTGGCGGCCATGGGGGGCAGAGCGTGCAGACCACTTATTCGGCCGTGCGCATCGTGCATATTCCGACAGGCATTATCGTCACTTGCCAAAATGAGCGCAGCCAACGCCAGAACAAAGAAACTGCAATGAAAATTATGCGCGCCAAACTTCACAAGATTGCTCTTCAGGAAAGGCAAGACGAAAAACAAAAATTGCGCGGCGAATACCACGAAGCGGCCTGGGGCAACCAAATCCGTTCTTATGTCCTGCATCCGTATAAAATGGTCAAAGATCACCGCACCAATTTTGAAACCGCCGACCCCCAAGCCGCTTTGGACGGCAAATTGGAGCCCTTTGCCGAGGCGTTTTTGAAGATGGAGAAATAGCTTTTCACGATTTTTGATTTTTGTGCTATAATAATTCTCGTATCCTGTATCTTGTATCTCGCATCTTGAGTTAATTATTTCAAGATTTGAGTTACAAGTTACAAGTTATAAGTTATAAGTCATTATTTATGGAGGACACCAAATCATTAGCCGCGGCCATTGCCATAGGATTGGGCGCTTTTGGGCCCGGCCTTGGCATCGGCATTATCGGCGCGGCCGCGCTGATCGCCATTTCCCGCAATCCGAAGATTGCCGGAACAGCGCAAATCTCAATGCTTTTGGCAATCGCTTTTGCCGAAGCCATCGCCATTTACGCGCTGGTCGTGGCGCTGATAATCAAGTTTGTATAGAAAGCTCAAAACGCAAAGCGCAAAACTCAAAACAACAACTCAAAATTCAAAACTTTTGAAATTTGCGATATAACTTTGAGTTTTAACATTTGAGTTTTTAGTTTTTATTATATGGAATTATTCGGTAAATTGGGCATTGAATGGAAATTGCTTCTGGCGCAGGGTTTGAATTTCATCCTGCTTCTTATTATTTTGCGGAAATTTTTATACAAGCCGATTTTGAAAATACTTGACGAACGGCGCGCCAAAGCCGAATCTTTGCAGGTGGAAGCTTCAAAAATGGAAGAGCGGAGAAAACAATTTGAGCAATGGACCGACGATCAGGTGAATGAAGCGCGGCGCAAATCCGAAATGATTTTGCTGGAAGCGGAAAAATTCGCCGGCAAATTGAAAACGCGCAAACTTGACGAAATGTCTGTGGAAAAACAGCGCGCCCTTTTGGACGGACATAAGCAATTGAGCCGCGATCGGATTACTTTGGAAAAGGAATTGCGCGAATCAATAACCCGGGAGACGGCCGAAAGGATGCAGAAATTATTTTCCGAAATAAGCGATAATATCGAGTTTCATAGCGTTTTGTTTGATAAGACGATTGCCGAATTTTCTCAATATCAATTTGATAAAACGCAAATGGCGAAGATGGCGCAAATCGAAATTCAAACCGCCAAAGATTTGTCAAAGCAAGATAAAGACAAGCTGTTGAAAATTTTGGAAAAAAAGCTGGGACGCGAGGTTAAGATATTGCCGTCCACTGATCCGAAATTGATCGCCGGAGCCAAAATCATTTTGGGCGGATTTGAATTTGACGGAAGCCTGGTTGGACGATTAAAGAAGGTAAACGGTTAATAATTTATCGCATGAATAATGTAAATCAAAACAGCTCTTCTTTGAGCGTGAAAGAAGTCGGTACGGTGACCGCCGTTTACGATGAAATCCTTCGCATTGAAGGATTTCCCGGTATTTGCGAAGGCGAAATTTTGGAGGGCGAGTCGGGGCAAGCTTTGGTTTTAGGATTTGATCGGGAAAAAGTTTTCGCGGCAGTATTGGGCGAATGGAAAAATTTCGGATCCGGTACAAAACTTATTCGGACAAACAAACTTTTTCAAACTCCGGTCGGGGATAATTTTTTAGGCCGGGTGGTTAATATTTTCGGGCAGCCTTTGGATCAAAAAGGCGGCATCGAGCCGGACAGATTTTTGCCGATTGAGCGGGATGCACCGCCCATAATCCACCGCGAATCGGTGAGCCAGCCGCTTGCCACTGGGATTTTATCAATTGACGCGACTATTCCTTTGGGCCGCGGACAAAGGGAATTGATAATCGGCGATCGCAAAACAGGAAAAACAACTATTGCTTTAGAGACGATGATCAGCCAGCGGCAAGCGTGGTGGAATAGAGAATCCGCCTACGCCAAGGCTTCGGCGGACAAGCCTGTCATATGCGTGTATGTGAGTATTGGCCAGAAAAAAGGAGATTTGGCCAGAGTGGTGAAGACCTTGGAAAAGCATCACGCTATGGAATACACCATTGTGGTCGCGGCCACAGCGTCTGATTCGGCCACGGAAAATTATTTGGCGCCGTATGTCGGGTGCGCTTTGGCTGAGTATTTCAGAGACAAAGGCCTGGATGTTTTGATAATTTACGATGACTTGACCAAGCATTCCTGGGCTTACCGCAATATTTCTTTGCTGCTTGGGCGGCCGCCGGGCCGGGAAGCCTATCCCGGCGATATTTTTTACGCTCACGCGAGGCTTTTGGAGCGGGCGGCCCGGCTTGATGAAAAACACGGCGGCGGATCGCTCACCGCGTTGCCCATCATTGAAACAGTAGAAGGCGACATCACCGGATATATTTCCACAAATCTGATTTCCATCACAGACGGGCAGATTTATCTTTCACCCGAACTTTTCAGAAAAGGCCATCGTCCGGCCGTCAATATCGGGCTTTCCGTTTCGCGCGTGGGATCGGCGGCGCAAATTCCGGCCATTAAAAAATTAACCTCAAAATTGAAGCTTGATTTGGGGCAATCGGCCGAGCTCAAAAAAGTGGCCGAAGTCTCTCCGCAATCGTTATCCAAAGACGCGCGCCTGATTTTGGAAAAGGGCGAGAGGATAATGTCCGTCCTTCGCCAAGGCGAACATATGCTTTATAGCTTGCCCGAGCAAGTCTGTATCTGGTCTGTGCTTCTCTCCGGCAAAATTGACGATTGTCCAGCTGCCGATCTTTCAAAATTCTTCGGCGAATTTATTGATTTTATCAAGCACGCCAATGCCAAGCTTTTTGACGACATAGCGGCGAAAGAATGGGGTGAAGAATTGCAAAATAAAATTATCGGGAATTTGGAAAAATTCCGGCAAATGCGGACCGTATGAGAAATATTTACGATCTAAAACAAGAAACCGGCGATTTGAAAAATGTGCGCGATGTGATCGCGACGCTGGAAAGGATTTCCGCGGCGTATATTCCGGCATTGCGCAATCATTTGAATACGCTGGAGGATTATGTGGCGGCCGCGCGCAATATTTATAAAAAACTGAAAGTAAATGAAACGAATAAAGAAGATGAGGGCAGCCGTGAATTGCTGATCGTATTTTCCACGGATCGCGGCTTGGTGAGCGGCCTCAATGGAAAAATTGCCGAAAGCGCGGCAGAATATTTGAGAGAAAATCCGGGAAATCTTTTGGCGGTTTTTGGAGAAAAAGGCAAAGAAATTTTACGGATGTTCCATTTTTCTTCGGATTTATTTTTTTCGTCCCCGAATGATCTGCCGGAAATAGGCGAATTGAATGATTTTTTTGAACAAGTTTTTAACCAAGATTTTAAGTTTTCGCGAATTTCAGTGTGCGCTCCGAAATTTGCGAGCGTCTTGGATCAAAAGCCGGAAATTTCCGTTGTTTGGCCGGCCGAAAACAGCCGCGATGAATCGGAAAATCTTCAAACTTATTCTTTTGTTGATCCGTCAAGAAAAAGAGTGGCGGAATTCTTGCGCCAAAAATTGCTCAAATTATCCATTTATGAAAAAGCTTTGAATGCCAAATTGTGCGAACACGCGGCGCGAATGATGGCGATGTCCGATGCCGGCAAATCAGCCGGAAAAATTATTGACAATCTGGAGAGACAATATTTCAAATCCCGCCAACAGATGATTACAAAAAGATTGTCAGAAGTATTCAGCGCAAAACAGAGCTTGAAGCAGGAATGACATTATTTACGAATTTGATTATTAACGAGTTCGCGAGTTAACGGGTTTGCGAATCAGTCAGAAGTTAAAAGTACAAAGTGCAAAATTACAATTCAAAATTAAAAGTTATTGATAAACTTTGAACTGATAAACTGCGACTTTGAACTTTGCATTTTGAATTTTAAACTTAATCAAACCGTTAAAATGTAAACTTATTGCCTTATTGATATGGAAATAAAAAATGATAAAGAAAGAACTATTGGCCGGATCATCGCCGTTTCCGGTCCGGTGGTGGATGTTGAATTTGCTTCCGAAAGCGGAGAGAATGTTAATTTGCCCGGAATTTATAATACATTGATCGTCGAGATGAAGCTGAAAGATAAGAAGATTTTCTTGGAAGTGCAAAAGCATATGAGCGGCAAGGTGGCGCGGACGATCGCTCTGTCGGATACGCAAGGCCTGGAATTCGGAATGGAGGCGATTGATACCGGTGGCCCTCTCAAAGTGCCGGTGGGCGAGAATCTTTTGGGCCGGATGATTAATGTCTTGGGCGAGCCGATTGACGCGAAAGAAAAGATCAGCAGCGATAATCAGCCGTACGCAAGTATTCATCAGGAGGCGCCGGCCTTGGCCAGGGTGTCATCCGAAGAGAAAATTTTAGAGACCGGCATCAAGGCGATTGATATTCTTACGCCATTTTTGCGCGGAGGAAAAATCGGATTTTTCGGCGGAGCCGGCGTGGGGAAGACCGTCTTGATCACCGAGCTGATTCATAATGTGGCTTTTCAAGGAAAAGGCTATTCGGTCTTTGGCGGCGTGGGCGAGCGGTCCCGGGAGGGCAATGATTTGTACCGCGAATTGGAAAGATCAGATGTTTTAAAAAATACGGCTCTGGTCTTTGGCCAAATGAACGAACCGCCCGGCGCGCGTTTTCGCGTGGGGCTTACGGCCGTGACGCTGGCCGAATATTTCCGCGATAATCTCTCCCAGGATGTTTTGCTTTTTATAGATAATATTTTTCGCTTTGTATTGGCCGGATCAGAAATGTCAGCGCTCTTGGGCCGGACGCCGTCGGAATTGGGATATCAATCTACTCTGGCGCAGGAAATGGGTAAGCTTCAGGAAAGAATCACCTCCACCGATAAAGGATCAATCACGGCCGTGGAAGCGATTTATGTGCCGGCCGATGATTTTACGGATCCGGCTATTACCGCTACTTTTACCCACATTGATTCGTCCGTGGTGCTTTCCCGATCGGTCGCCGAATCGGGTATTTATCCGGCCGTTGATCCTTTGGCATCAATGTCCGCGGCCTTAGACAGCGATGCCGTGACCCTGGAACACGCCAAAATCGCCCTGGAAGTGAAGAAGATTTTGCAGCGCAACAAAGAGCTCCAGCACATCATCGCCATTTTGGGAATTGACGAGCTTTCTCCGCAAGACAAGATGTTTGTTTCCCGCGCCAGAAAAATAATCAAATTTTTGTCCCAGCCATTTTTTACGGCCGAGGCATTTACCGGCCGCCAAGGAAAATTCGTGCCATTGGAAAAATCACTGGCCGGATTTAAAAAAATCATAGATGGGGATATGGACGATGTGAGCGAGGAAAAGCTGTATATGATCGGCGATATCAGCGAAGTGAATTGATTTAATATGCAGGTAAAAATTTCTACTGCCGATAAAACGATCTTTTCCGGTCCGGCGGACGCTATTTACGCTCCGGCGGAAAATGGCGATATTGGCATTTTGGAAGACCACGCGCCGTACGCTTGCGCTCTTAAAGAGGGTATGGTAGAAATAATTCATTCCGGCAATAAGAAGGAAATACCGATTGCGGACGGAGTATTGGAAGTGAGGGAGAATGGGGAAGTGGTAGTGTTGATTTAAAGTTAAAAGTTTAAAGTTTATTTGCTTAAAATATTTATTTTAAATCGTAATTTTTAACTTTGTAATTTGAACTTTGAACTATTGAATTATGTCCTCTCAAATAGATGAAATAAAATCGCGGCTGGATATTGCGGAAGTGATCGGGGAGTATATAGAGCTAAAGCCGGCCGGACATCAGAGCTTCAAAGCGCTTTGCCCGTTTCACAATGAAAAGTCGCCTTCTTTTTTTGTTTCGCGCGATAAACAGATTTGGCATTGTTTCGGCTGCAGCTTGGGCGGCGATGTTTTTGAATTCATTAAAAGAATAGACGGCGTAGAATTTCCCGAAGCGTTGCGGATTTTAGCGAAAAAAGCCGGCGTGGTCCTAAAGCGCGAGGATGCCGCCGCCTCAAATCAGCGCACCAGGCTTTTAGCCGTTGAAGAAACGGCCGCGAGATTTTATGAAAAAAATTTATGGGAAAAAGACGCCGAACCGGTTTTGGAATATCTAAGAAAAAAAAGAGGATTGCGGGATGAAACGATAAAAAAATTCAGATTCGGCTGGGCCAGGGACTCGTGGGATAATCTGTCTTTGTACTTGCGCAAAGTGGGATTTTCCGAAAAAGAAATTGCGGACGCAGGACTAGGGATTAAAGGCCAGCGCGGAATTTACGATCGTTTTCGCGGACGGGTGATGCTTCCGATCGCCAATCATCACGGACAAGCGGTCGGCTTCACCGGCCGTGTGGCTGATTTTTTGCCGTCGTACAAAAAAGACGAAGACAAGAGCGGAAAGTATGTAAATACTCCGGAAACGGAAATCTACCACAAGCGATTTATTCTTTACGGCCTGGATCAGGCCAAAGTGGCCATCAGAAAATCGGGATTAGGAATAATCGTTGAAGGCAATATGGACGCGGTAGGATTACACCAAGCCGGATTTATAAATACCGTTTGTTCCGGAGGGACGGCTTTGACCGCTGAACATTTTTCCTTGCTCGCGCGCTACGCGCAAAAATGGATTCTGTGCTTTGATCCGGATGCGGCCGGAGTTGAAGCGACCAAAAGGGCCTTTCGCGATTGCTTGAAAACCGATTTGGAATTTTACGCTTTGCCTTTGCCGCAGGGCAAAGATCCGGACGAAGCGGTACGGGAGGATCCGGAGATTTTTAAAAATGCGGAGAAAAACGCCCTGCCGATGATGGAATATTTTTTCAAGCTGGCGCTTGAGAAATTTTCGCCGAGCACTTTGGAAGGGAAAAAGGGGATCACCAAAATTTTATTGCCGGCCATCAAAGACATTTCCAGTCCGGTAGAAAAGTCCCATTTTTTAAAAGAGCTTTCCCATTTGGTCAATGTGGATGAAAAATCCCTGCAAGAAGCGATGGATAAAATAAAGACCGCTCCGGCTCAAAACCATCCGATTGTTTACAGCCTTTCCAAGAGCGGAGGCAAAGCGCCTCCCGTTTCGCGCGAAGAAAAAATTTCCAAAGAATTGCTGGGCATAATTATGGGTCGTTCTGATTTCATAA
Organism: Patescibacteria group bacterium; assembly: GCA_004298615.1. Taxonomy (GTDB): domain Bacteria; phylum Patescibacteriota; class Patescibacteriia; order SCPX01; family SCPX01; genus SCPX01. Next base: position 22,273 of record SCPX01000070.1, read on the forward strand.
AAGCGGCCGAACAAAAATTGCTGCCGGAAAATTTTTCCAACAGCCGCTTCGCCGTCCTTTACAAAGAAATCGTTTCGTATTATAATACGGCAATTCAGGATGCGGATTTTAAAAATGATTTTTTTGCTTCTTTTTCCAAATTTTTATCAATTCATCATCCGGATTTAGCGCCTCTCGCCTCGGAGGCGGTGCTTTGTTATGAAAAAGAGTTTTCTAGCAGAAAAGACGCCGAATTGGAAGAAGACGCGGTGGAGCGGATGCAGGTTGTTTTGCGCGAATTTACGCGCCGTCAAATAAAAAATCTTCGGGATAAAATTTCCAGAGCCGAGCGGGAAAAAAATAAGGAAAGGGTGGAGGAATTGACCCAAGAATTTAAAATATTGATGCAGGAACTTAAGAGATTAGAAGAAAAGTAAGAGTTATACGGTTTCGCTACCCGTATGGTTAAAAGTTTTCGTTAAATGGCATTGCCGTTTGACGAAACCGTAAAACGATACGAGCCGCGAAAACGAATAACATTTAACGGAACTATTTGTAATTTTCAATGTTTATGGCCAAGCGACAACCCAAAAAAATCATAAAAAAATCCGCCAAGGCGAAGCCGGCGGCGAAAAAGGAGAAAGCGATAAAGAAAAAAATTCTGCCGGACGAAGCCGCTTTGAATAAAGTTTTGGAAAAAGGCAGGATGCGCGGATTTATCACCGAGCAGGAAATTCTTTTTTGCCTTCCGGAATTGGAAGAATATCCGGAAGCGCTGGACGATATGCTGGATCGGCTGGATAAACTCGGCGTGCCCTTGGTTGAGACTGCCGGCATACTGGATACGCATAAAGCGATTAAATCAAAAAAAGAAGAAGCGGATCACCATTTTAATCTGGGCGACATTTCCGAAGACTCCATTCAAATGTATTTGCGGGAGATCGGGCGAGAGCCTCTGCTGACCGGCGAAGAAGAAGTCACCCTGGCCAAGGCTAAAGAGCAGGGGAGTAAAGAAGCCTGCCAAAGATTGATTCGTTCCAATTTGCGTTTGGTCGTATCCATTGCCAAAAGATTTACGGGCAGAAGCCTTTCACTTCTTGATTTGATTCAGGAAGGAAACATCGGTTTGTTTAAAGCGGTGGAAAAATTCGATTACCGGCGCGGGTATAAATTTTCCACTTACGCCACCTGGTGGATCAGGCAGGCGATCACCAGGGCTCTGGCCGATCAGTCGCGCACGATTCGCATTCCGGTGCATATGGTGGAGACGATTAATAAATTCCAGCAAATTGAAAGGCAATTGATCCAGAATTTGGGCCGGGAGCCTTTACCCGAAGAAATCGCGGCCGAGATGGGCGAGGAGATTGAAAAAGTATTGCACATTATGAAAATATCCCAAGACACGATTTCCTTGGAAACATCGGTGGGGGAAGACGACGAAGAATCAACGCTCGGCGATTTCATTGAAGACATAAAAACGATTTCTCCGGATCGGATGGCGGCGCTGGAACTTTTGAAAGACCACATCAAGGATATTTTGAAAGAGCTAAGCCCTCGCGAGCAGAAAATTTTGGAAATGCGCTTCGGTCTGGTGGACGGCGTGGCGCACACTTTGGAAGAAGTCGGTTTGGAATTCGGCGTGACCCGTGAGCGCATCCGGCAAATTGAGGCTAAGGCAATAGAGAGAATCAGAGATCATCGGTCCGTAAAGAAATTGGGGCATTATTAGAGCGATTTTGCGTGATTTACGAGGATTTAATATAATAAAGCCGTTAATATGTTAACTGGTTTGATTATCGGAATAATCGCTTGGCTGATATTGCGCGCGGTAATCACGGGATTTTTCGTGGTGGAGCAGAATGAGCGCGCGGTGAAAACATCTTTCGGCCGGGCGCAAAGATTGGGCAATGCCACCACGGCGCACGATCCGGAGCTTGTTCATCTGTTAAGCGAAGATGAACGGGATAGGTATGATTTTCCTTTGCTGAAGGTCATTATGCCCGGCGGTCCGTATTTCAAATTCCCCTGGCAAAAAGTCCATAAAGTGTCGGTGGCGACAAATCTTTTGAGCATTGCTTTTGATCCGGAAGATCGCCAGGCCAATCAATACAATTCCGTATTGTCCGCCGTTACTAAAGATCAATTGAATATATCGCTTAAGGGGCAATTGCGTTATGCCGTTTCGGAGCGCAATATTTACGCCTTTTTATTCGGCATTAGAAATCCCATCGCCCATGTGATGGGGTATTTTATTTCCATATTGCGGGAAAGAATTGCCAATTTTGAAGCGCCGAAAAAAGCAAATGCGAACGCCTCTCCCGTTCAATCGTCATTGAACGACGCCTACGGCATATCAATCAATGACTTGAGAAAAAATCTTGGCGAACTGAATCAGCATATGGAAGAAGAGTGCAAATCATCGGCCGCGCGCTACGGAATTGAATTGGATGCGGCTTTAATTACCGACATTGAACCGCCCGTGGAAGTGGAATCGGCGCTGGCCGCGATCAATACGGCGCACAACCAGGTGTCCTCTGAAATAAGTTTGGCGCAGGCTCTGGCCGATCAAAGAATCGTCCAATCTAAGAAAGCCGTGGAAATAGAAACATTCAAAGCCAAGGCCGAGGTGCAGATGCTTAGCCAATTATCCGATCAGTTGCGGGAAATCAAAAAAGGAGATAAAAATACATTGACCGCGTATTTGCGCAATGTGCGTTTGGCTTTATTATCAAAGGCCAAGCGGATTATTTTGGAGGCGAAAAAATAATATGACTGAATTGCTTACGGCTTTTTATGTTGTGGTTTGGCTCTTTTTCTGCGAAGGGGCGCTTAGGGCACTCGGGAGATTTTTCGGATTTTACGACATAATCAAGGAAAAAGAATCAAAAGTCTATGTTTTGTTCGGCGATATAGTCGGCGTGATAAAAGAGCCGGGCTTTTATTTTCTTTGGCCCGAGCTTGGCTGGCGGGCTTTGTTTGTCACCTGGCTCGGCCGATCGTACAAAGTGGATATGAAATTGGATCAGAGCTATTTGAGAAGTATTCCGGTAAATTCCGAAGAGGGCACGCCGATGGGCATTGGCGTGTGGTGCGAAATGTTTATCACCGATCCGGTGGCGCATATTTTCAAAAATGTTGACCCGCAAGGATCGCTTTTCGCCAATATTAAAAACGCCACCATCAAACATTTGAGCAATCTGCCTTTATTGGAAATGCTGATCAATCGCCATGCGATGAGCCGGGTGGTCCGGCAGGATGTTTCGGAGGAATCAATCCAGTGGGGTTATAAATTGGGATCAATTTATATCCGCAAAGTCCATTTCCGCGACAATGAAATGGTCGCACAAATTGAGAGCAAGGTGGTCAATCGTTTGAGGCAGGTCACTTCCGCCATCAAACAAGACGGGCTCAATCAGGTGAATATCATCAAAAGCCGGGCCGAGCAGGAGGCATCGGTGGAATTTGCCAAAGCGGCCAGTATGCGCCCGAAGATTGTCAGCGAAGCGATTGAGCGGGCGTCCAAAGACCCGGAAGTTTTGTCAAAAACTTTTGATATAATGGAGTACCAGAGAATCATTGAGGGGCAAAATGAGTTGACAATCATACCGGACGGAGAAAAGAATAAATTCCTCACCCAATTGCTGGCGGCCGATTCAGACAATAAACCGGAGCAAGACAAGATTTGACAAGTATCGGATATTTTGAATATAATGCGGTGGTTGACTGTTAAGTTCCGGTGTAGCTCAACTTGCCCGCCCAAATTTTTTGTGTTAAGGTAATAGAAAGAAGATGACGCGCTAGGCAGAAATTCGAGCTCCGGTGTAGCTCAATGGTAGAGCAGCTGACTGTTAATCAGCGGGTTGCAGGTTCGAGTCCTGCCGCCGGAGCTCGGATGTTTGTGCAAAAAATTTAGGCGGGTGAAGCAGAGCAGCTGACTGTTAACCGGTTGGTTGCAGGCGGGAAGCCAATGGCTTCCCGAATCCTGCCCGCGGAGCTGAGGAGTTTTAGGTTGACAGAGCTTGATTTGCATAAACTTCAGTATTTGCTATACTTATCGCAATTATTAACAAGCAAATTATTAGCTAACTAATCTAAGTCATCTATGGCGAAAATGACAAAAGCGCAGATTTTGGCCTCATTGGCCGAAACATCAAATGTTGCCAAAAAAGATGTGGCAACCATTATGGATAAAATGGTCGAATTGGCGTATACGGAAGTGAAAAAGAGCGGCGAGTTCACGGTGCCGGGAATCGGCAAACTCGTGAAGATGAATCGCAAAGCCCGCACCGGCCGCAATCCGGCCACCGGAGCGACCATTCAGATCCCGGCTAAAACGGTCGTGAAATTTCGCGTCGCCAAGGCTGCCAAAGAAGCGGTATTGTAAATCGTTGATACCCTTAAATGAGGGGCTCGCCCGCCTAAGTTTGCGAAGCAAATTTGGGCGGGTTTTTGTTTTATTTAAAATGTTGTATAATATAGCAGGTATGGCCAGGGATAAGATTTTGATTGTTGTCTTTATTATTTTACTCTTAGGAGGAGGCGGATTTTTGGGTTGGAAATTTTTTTGGGAAAAACCGAGAGTGAATACTATAACTAATGACAATAACGATAATATTGACAATGAGAATGACAATGACAGCGGCGGCAATAATCAAAACACGAACTTTGTCGCTCTTAATGTAAACAGAGAAATGGTAAATGCCGCGGTTAATTCTTCTGAAAATGCAAATTCTGAAAATGCGAATTCAAATCAAAATGCGAATGAAAATTCAAACAATGCTTCGGGTTCAACAAATACTTCCGGATCTTTGCCGACAGGAGGAGGAAATCCCAATACTCGTCTAAATACGAATTCGCCAGTTAATAGAAATACAAACCAACAAATTTCCAATCAGAATAAAAATGCCAATGTTAATTCATCCGCAAACATAAATTCTAATATCAATCAGCCGTCCGCGAATCAAAATAGCAATTCAAGTCAGAATGCAAATATTCCCGCCAACGCCAATATTTCGAATAATACAAATAATTCTTTAAACCCACCTCCGCCAGATAATAATCCCGCGTCTCCGGATGACGGCGGACCGCTCCCCCCTGATGATGGCGGAACTCAACCGCCGAACGGTAGTGGAAATCCGCCGCCGGACGAAGATCTTGGTCCTCCGCCGGACACGACGCCTTGTACGCCCCATCCGATTTATGGCTGGTGCATATAAATTAAACTAAAAATTAAAAGCGCAAAACTCAAAAGCCCCCTCTCCTTTTATGGGAGAGGGCGGGGGTGAGGGTAAAAAATATGAGAAACCACAATAAAACATTAAAAGGCTTCACCCTGGTTGAACTCCTTGTCGTTATTGCCATTATAGCGATTTTGTTTGCAGTTGTTTTAGTAGCTATTAATCCCGCGCAAAGATTTAAAGATTCGCGTAACGCGCGCCGTCTTTCCGATGTTCAATCAATCGTGGGCGCAGTGACGACCTATACAGCCGACAAACGCGGCACGCCTCCGGCGGATATTCCGGACGGGCAATGCATCGGTGCAAAACCGGCAACGATTGTTTCGGATTCTGGACCGCGCGCCCATTGGAAATTTGACGAAGTAAGCGGAAGCGCCACAGATACTGCCGGCGGATTCACCGGAACAACCAGCGAATCATATAATTCCGCAAAGTTTAACAATGGATTGAATATTCAAAATCCGTTTGGAGGCGCGAGTGTAGCGGAAACAATTGACGATACGATAAGTAACGCTCTAACTCTTGAAGGATGGATTAAACTAAACCAAAAAGTTGAGCCGGGAACATTTGATCATAATCAAACGCTATTTGATAAAGGGAATTATGGCATGCGTTTAAATAGTGATTCGGGAAAGCTTGAACTTGAAACGCAAAATGGCAACTTGTGGTCACTGGATTATGCTACTTCTTCTACCAATGTCAGGGGAATTAATTCTTTTGTGCAATTTCAAGGAGCGCTGTATGCTGGAGGGATAGACACAACCATGCCTAATAGCGGAGCTGTGTTATTAAGAAAAAACGGGACATCATGGAGTGCGATTTCTGATTATCCATCAGCTCAACTCGGTATTAATGCTCTGGCTGTTTATAACGGGAAAATGTATAGCGGACAGAATGGCGGTCGTGTCTATGTATTTGACGGTTCCTCGTGGCAAAGCACGGGACTTGAAATATTGACTGGGTCCGCAGATGTTTTCTCTTTGACTCGATACAAAGGGATGCTGTATGCTGGTTTAGGAAGCGTTAGCGGCGCCTCTGTATGGGCGTATAACGGGGTTTCGTGGAGTAAAATAAATCAATTTGATCCCGCTCAAGCGCTCGGCATATTTTCGTTAATTGTTTTTAATGAAAAATTATACGCCGGAACAGGAAGGTCAGGTACTGATCAAGACGCGCGTCTTTTTGAATTTGACGGAAATTCATGGACGCAACAATTCACGCTGGCAAAGGACGGCGCTTATAGTCTTGCGGAATATGACAAAGAATTATATGTCGGATTTGGCGGTAATGATAGCGCTACAGACGGCGTGATTTATAAAGGCGACGGAATTTCGTTTTCTCCAGTCGGTTTAGCGTCAAAATATTATATTTTTTCCTTAAGAGTATTTAATGGAATATTGTTTGCTGGAGAAGGCGGAAATGTTGGCGATGGAGATGTCTACTATTGGAACGGAACGTCCTGGGTTAGTGGTTTTGATAATCCCTCTTCGGCCGGAGTTTGGTCTTTGTATTCATATGGCGGAAAATTATATTTTGGAGGACGAGGAGCCACAGCCGCGCAATCCGGAATTTGGACATACGGAAGCAACGGTTTTCTTGCGTCCCAAAAATCAACTTGGTATCCCAATGTTTGGTACCATATTGCTGGAATTTATAGTGGGTCAAGTCAAATGAAAATTTTTATTAATGGAACGGCGGATGCCGTACAAACAAGCGGCGTGCCGGCAAACATTACCGCAAATACCCAACCGCTTTATTTGGGGATTGGATACGCAAGTGATGCTTTTTCAGGAGTGATTGATGATTTTGCGATTCATCACGCCGTTGTTAGCGATGAAACCATCGCCTCACACGCCGGGTGCTATAATCTAGGACAGTATCTGGTGTCCGAGTATATGGGCGCTTTGCCAATTGATCCATCGTCATCCGTCACCGACGGATCAGATACCGGATATTTTATTTCCAAAGATCCTGGCGGAGTAGTCACCATCACGGCGCCTTTGACCGAAATCACCTCAAGCATCCCGGACCTCATCAAAGCCAGTCGTTGACAAAAACAGATTTTTTTGCTATACTATCAGTAATGAAAATCCTCCTTCGCATAAAGCTATGGAGGACAAGTAAAACAAAAATGAAAAATTATAATTTATTAAGGCTTAAAATTAAGCTGCCCTGATCTTTTGGGGTGGTTTTATTTTTTTTGGAGGGGATATGAAAATAAGTTTGAAATTAAAAATTAAAAGTGCAAAATTATTGAGAATCGTTTTATTATCAGCGTTTTCCTTAATTGTTGGCGGCGCGTTTTTCGGATTGGGCCTTAATAAGGCCGTGGCGCAGAATGTGTCCATTACTGGCACATTGCTTGAGCCGACGGGTCCAACAGTCGTGCCCAACGCTTATATTTCCATCCAAAATTCCAATTATTCGGTTTATCAATCGGCTTATACTGATTCCCTAGGCCGATTTTCTTTTTTAGATGCGCCGGCCGGCTCTTATACTTTGCGCATTGACGCGTATAATCAAAATTATCCCGACCCATTGCCGATTTCAGTGACCGTGACTGCCGGAGAAACAACCGACTTGGGACAAATCAGATTGAAAACCCCGAATATTACCGGACGCATCACTGATCCGGCAGGCTCAACCGGACAGAGCAATGTTTCAGTGAATTTATCGGGCAACGGGATTTGGGATTACGCCACCACCACTTCCCAAGGAGTTTTTAATTTTTATATTGAAACAACCGGAACATATACGCTTCAAATTTACCCGGCTTACAATTCTACTTATTTTGCCACCAAACCTGATCCGTCATTTACATTTTCCGGAACCAATGTTGATTTGGGCGACATCAAATTGATGGCGCCGAATATCACGGGAAAGCTGACCCAGCCGGACGGTACGACCGCGGTTTCAGGCGCGTATGTGTCGGTTCGCGATTCAAACTGGCAATATTCCCGTTCAACCAATACGGCTTCAGACGGCGCTTTTTCTTTATACGCTCCGGCCGGAACTTATATCCTGGAAGTGCAAGCCTGGAATTCTTCATATCCCGATCCGGCCGCGCAATCAATTACCGTCCCATCAAGCGGCATATTTGCTTTGGGAACAATTTCGTTGAAAAATCCCAATGTCACGGGCATCTTGACCAAAATGGATGGGGTGACACCAGTAAGCGGCGCGAGCGTCAATATATCAAAAAGCGATTGGACATTTTACAAATATACCACCACAAACGCGAGCGGCAATTTTTCATTTTTCCTAAGCCCCTCCGGAACTTATAAAATTGAGATCTGGGCCAATGATTCGTCAGAGGCCAATCCGGCGCCAATCAGTTTTTCATACACGGCCGGAGAGACTAAGTCGTTTACCGGCGCCAGCGCTATTACTTTGAAAGCGCCGAGCATTAAAGGAAAAATTTTGAATACGGACGGCACTCCGGCGCAGTACGCGAGCATCAGCATTTATGATCAATATCGTTCGTACAATAATACTGATTGGACTTCCACGGATTCAAACGGCGTTTTTAAAAGTAAAGCGCTGGCCGCCGGAACTTACACGATTGATGTAAATGTTTCTTCCGGATCAAACGGCGCGGGAATTGTGGCGCCGGATTCTCTGGCCGTAAGCGTCACAGCCAATGCCACAAACCTTGATTATTTTAATAATCCGATCCAATTGCAGCAAGCACAAAAAATAATTACCGGAACCGTTAGTAAACCGGACGGAACAAAAATCACCAACGCTTATGTGAATGCGTGGCGCCAGGATGGCGGATATGGTTGGGCTAATACGCAGACAGACAGTAATGGGAATTATTCCTTCAAAGTCGGCAAAGGAAAATGGCAGGTGAGCATCAGTCCGGCTTGGAGCAACGGAATTCAGCCGGATTGGAGCTATAACAAAACTCCCAAAGCCGCGGCTTTTGAGCAATCAAACTCAACGGCCGAGACGCAAACCGTTAATTTTGAAGTCACGGTGCTTGATGCGATGATTTCCGGACGGATTCTTAACCCGGATGGCACGGCTCCGTATAGCGGCGGCGCTAGCATTAGCGCGCGCGGATCAGAAGGAATGGGCGGCGGCGCCTGGGGGCAGACCGATCCATCCGGATATTTTACCTTGAAAGTCGGCGCCGGCACTTATTATCTTGATATTTGGACGAGCAATCAAAATTACGCGGCTCCGGATTTGACCGCCGTGACAGTCGGATCGGGCGAAACATATGGCTTAGGAACCGTTAAACTTTTAGCAAAAAACGAATTTATCAAAGGAAAGATCACGGATTCCAATGGACAAGCTATGGCTAATCAGAGCGTCAATGCTTGGAAAGCGACCGGCTCGGGCTGGGCTTGGACGCAGACCGACAGCAGCGGAAATTACACGCTTACAGTGACTCCGGGCACTTGGATGGTTGACGCGTGGCCCATGTATTCGGGCGGTATGAGCGGCGGAACGGGAAGCCAAACAACTTATGCTAAAATCCAATCGCCCCAAAAAGTGGCGCTCTTGGCAAACGAGACTAAAGAAAATATCAATATTACCTTTGCCATCGCGGACGCGGTTATCAATGGCACTGTTCAGGATTCTTCCGGCAATATTTTATCCGATCTTTACGCTTGGGCCGAGGCGCGCGATGCCAATCAGACGAGCGCCGGCACTGGTATGATGGGATATTATTCAAGTATGGGCGGACAGATAAGTAATGGACAATTCAGTATAAAAGTCCCGGCCGGTACCTATGCTATCAGCGTGTATTTGCCATGGGGGTCAAATTACACGGCTTCTTCCCAAACGACCATTACGGTCGCTTCCGGAGAAATTTATGACGGAGCGAAAGTGACGGTGGTTGAAAATAACGCTACCATTTCCGGATCATTGAAAGACAGCCAGGGAAATACGGTTACGGGCGTATGGGGAACCGTGTTCGCGGACAATGGCCTGGGCGGCAAGCAGTGGGCGCAATTTGAAAACGGCGCTTACAGCTTGAAAGTTTCCGCGGGCGAATGGCGATTGGGCTATTGGGTGGATCCGTATTCCGGATATTTGAGCAATTCCTCGGGCGATATAAAAGTGACGGCTATTGCCAACCAGACAGCGACCAAAGAGCTGACAATATTAAAAGCCGATTCAACGATTTCCGGCACGGTTTTGGACGCGGATGGCAATCCTTTGAAAGGCGCTTGGGTTTCGGCTGACACGCAATTGGGAGGCCGTTCCGCCTCGGAAACAACCGGATATTATTGGGGACCGATGTTTCAGCAAGGAGCCAGCACGGATAACAATGGAAAATTTTCCATCAAAATTCCGGCCGGAGAATATTTCGTTTCAGTAACACTCCCGCCGGATCTTGGATACATGAATCCCAAGGCAGAGAAAGTGATCGTGGACGCAAAAAATCCGGCCACCGTTGATCTGCGATTCAGAAAATCTGACGCGTCAATTTCCGGAAGCGTTACATTAAACGGAACAGCATCTTCAGCGTATGTTTGGGCATGGTCGGAGGAGGGCGGAATTTCCGAAGTTTATACCACCACCGGCGCCTATCAAATAAATGTGATTAAAAACGAAGCTTGGCATATTGGCGCGATTTATGAAACCAACTCTACTTTTTACCGCAGCCCCGAATACACGGTTAATGTGCCGGACAGCGGGACAGCTTCGCAAAATTTAATTTTGGCATCAACCGATATTTCCATTCCGCCGGCTGAAATAGCGACTTTTGATTCCACCAAAGCCAAAACCGTCAAACTTTCCGACAACACGGAAATCAATATTCCGGCCTATGCCCTGGCCTCATCCGGCAATGTGACAGTAACCGCCACGCCCAAAGCTCAAATCGCTTCAACGGCGACCGCCAAGCCGATCGCCTTGGCTTACGATCTGGAAGCAAAAGACGGCCAGAATCAAACAATCGCATCATTTGATTCCGATGTGACGATCACCCTCGCGTACGCTGACGCGCAATTACTCGCGCTGGGAATCACGGAAGATGAAATTATTCCGATGTATTATGATACGACGGCCGGAGCTTGGAAAAATGTAAGCAATGTGGTGATTGACAAGGATAATAATAAAATATCGTTCACGGTCAATCATTTCACGAGTTTTGCGATCACGACCGGTGCGGTAAGCAAGACCGTGAGCGTTGCATTGTCTTTGGCGCTGGCGAGCCCGGCGGACAATTCTTCAACAACAGTTGATTCGGTGCTGGTGGCAGGCACGGTATCAGACAGCGCCGCTGCGGTATCGGTAAAATTAAATGGCGGCGAAGCTGTCCCAATTACGGCTGGCTCTGATGGATCTTTCTCAAAAATCATCACCGGACTTAAAAACGGAGTCAATACTATTCAGGTGGACGCCATCAAAGGAGTTGATTCGGCAACCATATCCCGTACTGTTAAATTTTCGGTCAATTCTTTGGAAGGTAGCAAATCAGCGGCAACGGGAATTGAATTGGAAATCGTGGCAACCACGGCAACCGGTTCGTCCCAAGTGCGCGTGTTTGACAGGAACGGAAACCTGAAGGCGCAATTTTTCGCTTTTAATAAAAAATTTCGCGGAAATTTCAAAGTGATTACGGCCGACATTGACGGCGACGGCTATAAAGAAATCATTGCCTTTACGGGCGCAGGTTTCGGCCCGCAAATCAGAGTATTTGATCATCGTGGAAATTTGCTTACTCAATTTTTCGCGTATCAAAAAAGTTTCCGCGGAGGCATTGAAATAACCGCGGCCGATATCAATGGCGACGGCCGGGCCGATTTGGTCGTAAAGCCTTTGTCCGGCAGCTCAAATGTTCGCGCATACACCTATAATTCTTCAACCAAAAAATTCGCGCTTCTGGATTGGTTTATGGCTTATGCCGATAAATTCAGAGGTAAAATAAATTTGACCGTTGCCGATATTGACGGGGACGGCAAAGCGGAAATAATTACCGTGCCGGAAAATGCGGGCGGCCCCAATGTGCGGATTTATTCTTACAATTCAGCGACCTCAAAAATAGAATTGCTGGATTGGTTTATGGCTTACGGCAACGGCTTCCGCGGCGGAGTAAATTTGGCAGTCGGCGATGTTAATGGCGATGGATTGTTGGAAATTATCACCGCGCCCCAAGGCGGCGGAGGACCCAATGTGCGCGCGTATCAATACAATTCTTCCACGAAAAAATTCAGCCTGCTCTCTTGGTTTATGGCCTATGGCGAAAAATTCCGCGGCGGAGTAAATATCAAATTGGCCGACATTGACGGCGACGACGATATTGAGATCATCACGACTCCGGCAAATTCTGGAGGGCCAAATGTTAGAGCGTATAGATACAATTCGGCAAGCGGCCAGTTTGATCTTGTAGATTGGTTTATGGCTTATGATGCAAATTCGCGGGGAGGAGTGGATGTAAGCATTGGCGATGTTGACGGGAATGGCAAATCGGAAATTATAACATTGCTGCGCTCACAGGGAGGATTAAATATGCGAGCCTATCAATATAATTCAACCAGCGGCCAAATGGAAATGCTTGATTCGGCAACGGCCTACAACGCCAATTTCAGCGGACAGGTTGAAGTGAAAACAGCCGATCTAAACGGCGATGGCGATTCGGAAATAATCGCCGTACCGATAAAATCCGGCGCGCCCAATGTGCGGGTCTACGATCTGGCCAACGGAAAATTAAACCTGGTCAAATCATTTGCCGCCTACGGATCAAATTTTAGAGGGGGAGTGAGAGTGGTAACGGGGAGGTGATTTGGATATTTAAGTCCCGAGACATAAGTCTCGGGACTTTTTATTTTAACAATATTTTTGATATAATGTCAGTATTATAGATTATTATAATTTTTATTTTTATGGCTGAAGAAAAATCGGAAAAACCGGGCATTAACATTAAAATCAACGACGAAGTTTTGAAAGGCGTTTATTCCAACACAATGCAGGTATTGCACACCAAAGAAGAATTTGTGATAGATTTTATGGATGTATTCCCGCCCAATGGGATTGTGGCCGCGCGCGTCATTACTTCGCCCGGGCATATGAAGCGCATTGCCCGCGCTTTGCAGGAAAATCTGGCCAAATACGAAACCAAATTCGGCGCGATTGAAGAATCCAAAGCCCCGCCGGTGCAATTTCGAGAAGAATAAAACCGCAGAATGCCGCAAAACAAGTGCGCAAAATTACGCGGAAATTTGCTAAAAGGCGAAAAATTTGGTATACTATAAATAATAAAACATAAAACTTGAATTATGAAACAAGTCGGTTGAGTTTCAAGATGCAAGATATAAGATTTATGAAAGACACTGATCATCCTATTTTTGAATACAGCGAAATCACTTCGCAGATTTACATCGGGGCAAATGCCTGCTGTAAAGTTCATTTGAAAGACGAATTGGTTCATAAAGGAATTGGCGCGGAAATTAATTTGGAGGAAAATGAAACGGAAACGCCTATAGGTTTGGAAGCTTATTTGTGGTTGCCGACCAGAGATGATTTTGCGCCCAATTTCGCGCAATTGGAAATCGGCGTGAGAGCCCTAGAAGGGTTGATCAGGCACAATAAAAAAGTTTTGGTGCATTGCCTAAACGGCCACGGCCGTTCGCCTACGCTGGTGATCGCTTATTTTTTAGCCCAAGGCTGGACTTTGGAAGACGCGCTGAAATTGATTAAAGAAAAGCGGCCGGAAATTCATCTGACTGATTATCAATTGCGCGCCTTGGAAGAGTGGAAAGAATGGATTAAAAATACGCGCACACATCGTTAGTTGGTAGAGAGTAGTGAGTAGTTTGTAGTCGCCAATCGACTTTCATACTACCAACTACCAACTACCAACTACCAACTACACTATGACAATCTTTCTCGGCTCGGACCACGCCGGATTTAAATTAAAAGAAATAATTTTAGAATATTTGGTAAAAAACGGTTATCAAGTTAAAGATCTTGGCAACCATAATTTGTCGCCCAATGACGACTACCCGGATTATGCGGCAAAAGCGGCTAGAGCGGTGCAAAAAAATTTGAAATCCGATAGAGGAATCTTGATCTGCGGATCGGGGCAGGGCGTATGTATGACCGCCAATAAATTCAAAGGCATAAGAGCAGCGTTGGGTTACAGTATTGCGGCCGCCAAACAATCCCGCGCCCACGGGGATTCCAATGTTTTATGCCTCCCGGGTCTGGGATTAAATCAAGACCAAGCGAAAAAAATCGTAAACGCATGGCTCAAAGAAAAGTTTTCCGGCGAAGCAAGGCATAAAAGAAGATTAAAAAAAATTGCGAAGATTGAAAAAAGTAATTAAATTATTTAAACAAGCTCGCGGGTTAACCGGTTCAACTCGTTAACGCGTTAACTCGTTAATAAAATAATAAATAGTCAAATATGAAATACAAAATTTGCGTATCGGGGGCGGCCGTGAATATTTGCGGACCGAAAATGGAAAAATTATCTTTGGAAATCGGAAAAGAAATAGCCCGTCAAGGGCAAGTGCTGATAAACGGCGCGACCACCGGCCTGCCGGCTGTGGCGGCCAAGGGCGCTAAGATGGAAAAAGGCGTGTGTATCGGAATCTCGCCGGCCATGGGCTTGCGCGAACATATTGGCAAATACCGCTTGCCGACGGAAAATCTGGATTTGATTGTTTATACCGGATTCGGCTATACCGGAAGAAATTTGTTTTTAATCCGCTCGTCTGATGCCGTGGTTTTCGTGTGCGGCCGGATCGGCACGCTCAATGAATTCACGAGCGCTTTTGAGGACAGGAAGCCGATCGGCATTTTGCTCGGCAGCGGCGGCACCACCGAATACTTTGATGATATTATACGGACAGCCAAGCGTGGCAACGGATTTGTGATTTACGATGCGGACCCCAAGATGCTGATCAAACGGCTGATCAAGCTCACGGCCGAAATGCAGAATAATCACAACAAAAAGAAAGGACCGAAGAAAGGATAATTGTTAGTTAGCAGGTGGTAGCAAGTAGTGAGTAGAATTAAATTTACTCAAACAACTATAAACTACCAACTACAAACTACTTACTAAATATCATCATTGAAATCGTCCCCGCTATCTTAAGCCATAATCTTGCTGATGCTCAAAATAAAATCAAGCTGGTTGAGCCGCTTGTTCGGCGCGTCCAGATTGATGTGATGGACGGACAATTTGTGGACAATGAAACCCTCTCGGTTAACGAGTATGCGAGTATTAAAACGCCTCTGATTCGCGAGGCGCAATTAATGGTAAAAAATCCCGAGGCCTATTTGAACGATTGTAAAAATTTCGGCATTGATTTGGTGGAATTTCATTTGGAATCAAACGGCAATCCGTGGAGCGTTATTCAAAAAGCAAAATCTTTGGGATTAAAAATCGGGATCGCCTTGAATCCGGACACGCCATTGGAAATGGCGAGAGAGTATTTGCAATCAATAGATTTGGTTTTGTTGATGAGCGTTAAACCCGGATTTGGCGGACAAGAATTTTTACCCCGGACCATTGAAAGAATAAAACTTTTGCGCGCGATGTGGCCCAATGGAATCATTGAAGTGGATGGTGGACTTAAAAAGGGCATAGCGGGCGAATGCGCAAAAGCCGGAGCGAATTTTTTAGTGGTGGGATCGGGAATTTTTGGCCAAGAAAACCCCGCGCAAACATTGGAAGAATTGCAAAAAGAAATTAAAATATGATTGAATTCAAGTCGGTTTCAAAGATATATAAATTGGAAGACAGAGATTTGAACGCGCTTGACAATATAAATCTAAAAATAAATAAAGGAGAATTCGTCGTGATTTTAGGCCAGTCCGGTTCGGGTAAATCAACTTTGTTGAATATCTTATCCGGAATGGACCATCCGAGCAAGGGCAGCGTTCTTTTTAACGGGAATAACTTAGCCAAAATGAAATTGGATGAATTGGCTTTTTATCGCCGAAGCAATATCGGAATGGTGTTTCAGAAGTTTAATCTTATCAATTCGTCGAATATTCGGGATAATGTTATTTTAGCGTTGAAATTTTCCGGATCAAACAAAGAAAATCAAAAAAAAGCCGCTGACAAAACATTGGGCAGCGTCGGTCTTTTGCAAAGAGCGAAAAGCGTGCCGGCTAAATTGTCGGGCGGCCAACAACAAAGAGCAGCCATCGCCAGAGCTTTGGCCAATGATCCGGAAATTATTGTTTGCGACGAGCCGACAGGCAGCTTGGATTCGCAAACCGGCCGGGAAGTAATTGAAATGATAAAGGAATTGAGTCGGCAAGGAAAAACAGTTGTTATGGCCACGCATAATAAGGATTATGCTTTCTATGCCGATAGGATAATTGAAATGGCGGATGGAAAAATCATCAGCGATAAAGCAATAAAGCAGTCATCTGTTAAAAATGCGGAAAATAAATCAAAGAACGGTTCATTGAGTTTTTTAGATGCGTCATTCATCGGATTTAAAAATTTAATGAGGCGCAAATTGCGGTTTTTATTGACTTCATTCGGCATCGCGATCGGATCGGCTTCCATTATCGTATTGGTGTCATTTGGGGCGGGATTGCAAAAAACAAATTCCGATTTAATGAAAGATTTTGTTCAATTGGAAGAAATTTTTGTGAGCGGTACGAATTACGATTCGGGTATTACGGCTGTTAATGTAATTGATGCATCAAAAGAAAAGCCGCTAAATGATAAAACTGTCAGCGAATTTAAAAAACTCTCCGGAGTAAAGGATGCGTACGCTCAAGCGAATTTTTCCGCCGAGGCGGCGCTCAATGGCAAAACGGCTCGATTTTACAATTCCAAATCATCACCTTTGGAATATGCGCAAAAGTCCGTAAAAGAAAAAATTAAGTATGGAAGCTATTTTGTTTCGGACGAAGAAAATTCAATAGTCATTCCGTACGAAATGGCTAAAATTTTCGGTTATTCGGAAGCGGATCAAATAATCGGGCAAGAAGCGGTTTTGCAAAAATTCGGCGGTTTGAGTAATCCGGATACCCCCGTTGAGCAAAAAGAGTTTAAGCTTAAAATAATCGGCGTAATAGGAGAGAAAGATAAAATGATTGGAGCAATGCTTCCGTATAAGACAGGCCTTCGCATTAATAATGAAATTTTTGCGAAAGAAGCGGCCAAAGAAGATTCCTTTTTGTACGGCGAGATTGTGGTTAGAGCCGCTGATCCAAAAAAAGTCGGCGAAATCAAGAATAAAATTGTCGAAATGGGCTATGGAGCGAATAGTTTTGAAGATATGGCTAAATCGTTGGGCGGAATATTTTCAATTATGCAAATCGTTCTTGGCGTGATTGGAAGCGTCGCTTTAGCGGTCGCTTCGCTCGGAGTGATTAATACGATGTTGATGGCTATTTTGGAAAGAACAAAAGAAATCGGAATTATGAAAGCGATTGGAGCGAGAAATAAAGATGTGCGGAGGATTTTCTTGTTTGAATCGGGGTATATCGGATTATTCGGCGGAATCGCCGGAGTGATTTTTGGACTCATAGCTTCAAAAATCGTTGAAGTGATTGTTTCTTTTTATTTGCAAAACAACGGAGAAGCCGATTTATTGTCATTTTATGTGCCGCCATACTTAATGCTGTTTGTCGTTTTATTTTCAATAGGCGTGTCTATAGCCGCCGGCTATATTCCGTCGCGTCGCGCTTCGCGTCTTGATCCGGTTGTCGCGCTAAGGGATGAGTGATTTTAGCAGAAAATTTTAGCGCCAGCAAAAAAAAACTGGACGAAAGTTGAAAAATATGATATAATTATCCACATTATGCCATCTTTGACTGACGGCCAAATACAAAAACTTGAAAAAACCGCTTGCGAGGTGCGGCAAGATATTATTAAAATGCTTTTGGCCGCCAATTCCGGACATTCCGCCGGTCCTTTGGGATCCGCGGATATTTTTGTATCTTTGTATTTTGCCGTAATGAATATTGATCCTAAGAAGCCGGATTGGCCGGACAGGGATCGTCTCGTGGTTTCGGCCGGTCATTACGCGCCGGTGTATTATGCCGCTATGGCGCATCGGGGATATTTTCCCAAAGCGGAATTGACCACTTTGAGGAAAATAAACAGCCGCTTGCAGGGCCACCCGCACAATGAAACATTGCCCGGCATTGATAATTCCAGCGGCCCTTTGGGGCAGGGGATTTCGCAGGCCGTGGGTATTGCCCTGGCCGGGAAAATTGACAAGAAAAGATATCACACATATTGCTTTATGGGCGACGGGGAGCAGGACGAGGGGCAGGTGTGGGAAGCGGTGATGTTTGCCGGAAAAAATAAATTAAATAATTTGATAAACATAATTGACAGGAATAATATCCAAATTGACGGATTTACCGAAGATGTGATGCCGCTGGAGCCCTTGAAAGACAAATATGAATCTTTTGGCTGGCATGTTATTGATGTGGATGGAAATAATGTTTGCGAGATTATTGACGCGTGCAATAAAGCCAAAGCGATTAATGAAAAGCCGACTGTTTTGATTTGCCACACCATTCCCGGCAAAGGCGTGGAATTTATGGAAGAAAAATTTGAATGGCACGGCGTACCCCCGAATCCGGAACAAGCCAAAGACGCGCTGCACCAATTAAGGACTTTAGGCGGAAGGATTAGAGGAGAACATGAATAGAAAAATTTTAAATTTCCAATTTTTAATTTTCAATAAAATATCAAATGAATTATTCAATTAATTAATTTTTAAAAAGAATATGGAAAATCAAACATCTAATAACGATCAACTGGTAAAATTTATACAATATTTTATTTTTTCCCAACTTGTGCTTTTGTTGTATTTTACAGCGGTGCCAATAATAGCCACCTTTAGAATGTCAGCATCGGTTGGCTACGTTATTAGCGCTATTATTCTAATATTACTTTTCGTGGCTGGACTTGGTATCCGCTGGCAACGACGCTGGTCAATTATTTTATATTGGATTTTTATAGCTATTATAATCATCTCACCATTTTTCCCATTACTTATAAACAATATTGTGTCTTTATTTAATTATTCAATTATGGTTTTGAATATCGCAGCGGCAACTTATTTATCTTTCAATCAATGGAAGAATTGGGGGTAAATTTATGATTAACAAGAAGTTAAATCTAAATCCCAAGATTTTTGACAAAGATGTGGAACAGGTGCCGACGAGATTTGGCTATGGCGAGGCGCTGGTGGAATTGGGAAAAACCAATCCCAATGTGGTGGTGCTTACCGGAGATTTGTCCGCTTCCACGCGGGTGGACGCGTTTGGCAAAGCGTTTCCCGACAGATTTATTGAATGCGGAATCGCGGAACAAAATATGATGGGGATTGCGGCCGGACTTGCTTTGTCGGGCAAAATTCCTTTTGTGGGAAGCTATGCCGTGTTTGTGCCCGGGAGATGTTGGGATCAATTAAGAGTGTCCGTATGCTATAGTAATGCCAATGTAAAGGTGGCGGGCGCGCACGCCGGAATTTCCGTGGGACCGGACGGCGCGACTCATCAGGCATTGGAAGATATTGCTTCGGTAAGAGCGATTCCCAATCTTACGATTATCGCGCCCTGCGATTCCATAGAAACAAAAAAAGCCACGATTGCCGCCGCGAATATAAAAGGGCCGGTGTATTTCAGATTTACGCGGGAAAAAACTCCGGTGATCACGACAAATGATACGCCTTTTAAAATAGGGCAAGCCGAGATATTGAATGAAGGCAAAGACGCGGCCATCATTGCTTGCGGGCCTTTGGTTTATCAGTCATTGATTGCGGCAGACATTTTGGCGCACGAAGGGGTAAAGGTGCGGGTGATAAATAATCATACGATCAAACCATTGGATGAAAAAACAATTATTGCCGCGGCCAAGGAAACCGGCGCTATCGTGACAGTTGAAGAACATCAGATTACCGGAGGACTGCGCGGAGCGATTGCCGAATGCGTGACGGCCAATTACCCGGTGCCGATGGAAGCAGTGGGAATGCCCAACAGCTTTGGCGAATCAGGCCAGCCCGAAGAACTATTGGAAAAATACGGGATGACGGTCAAAGAAATCGTCAGAGCAGTTAAGAGAGTTATTAAAAGGAAAAAAAGTAAGTAGTTTGTAGTTGGTAGTTTGTAGGTTTTCTACTCACTACTTACTACTCGCTAAAAGCTACTCTATGTACGACATCATCTCCATCGGTGACACGACCATTGACCATTTTTTCTTTATTCATGATGCGTCCACGCATTGCGGCATAAATAAGGAAGATTGTTATATCACTTTGCATTTTGCGGATAAAATAGCAGTTGATAAATATGTGCGTACCATTGCCGGAAATGCGACCAATAATGCCGTGGCCTCCTCGCGGCTCGGATTAAAAACCGCTTTTTATGCCGTAATCGGCGATGATATGCAAGGGCACAGCATCCATTGGGAATTAAAAAGAGAAGGCGTGAGCACGAAATTTCTTCAAATAGATAAAAAAAATGCCACCAATATTTCCTCAGTAATCTCGTTTAAAGGCGAGAGGACTATTTTGGTCTATCACGCGCCGCGAAATTACCAATTGCCCAAATTGCCAAAATCCAAATGGGTATACCTCACCTCGGCCGGACCAAAAGAATCTTTACCGAAATTGCACCGGCAGGTTTGGCAATATTTGAAAAATAATCCGAATACCAAACTTGGGTTTAATCCGGGTACTCACCAAATGCATTTGGGACTCAAAGCCATTGCTCCTTTTATAAAAAGATCCGATGTGCTTTCGCTGAATGTGGAAGAGACGGAACGGCTTTTGGGATATAAACCGGGGACGCCGCATAAAAAACTTTTGGCTGATATGTACAAAGTCGGTCCGAAGATTTTCGTAATGACCAATGGACCCGAGGGCTCATACGCTTTTGACGGCAAGACTATGCGTTTTTTGGAAATTTACGATACGCCGATTTTGGAAAGGACCGGCTGCGGCGATTCCTACACTTCGGGATTTATAGCCGCGCTGGCTTACGGACACGATACGGCTGAAGCAATGCGCTGGGGCACGATGAATTCGGCGTTCGTGATCCAGGAAATAGGCCCGCAAAAAGGATTGCTTTATAAAGCGAAAATGCTCTCAATGTTGAAAAAGGCGAAAAAATTACAACCGAAAGTGATTTAGCGTTTTGTAGTTAGTATCAGGTATTAAGCATTAAGGGATGAGAACCTTTATACTTGATACTTTATACTTAATACTTCAATATTATGTCCGATCAAAAATTTAAAGTTTTCGTAACTCGCAAAATCCCTGATACGGGAATTAAACTGCTGAAACAGGCCGGATTTCAGGCATCGGTGAGCAGTTTTGACGGCGTTTTGCCGCGGCCGGATCTTTTGAAAAAAGTAAAAGGCGTTGACGCGATTTTATCTCTTCTTACCGATAAGATGGACGCGGAATTGATGGATGCGGCGGGCCCGCAGCTTAAAATTATCGCCAATTACGCAGTGGGAACTGACAATATCAACCTTGACGACGCGGCGGCGAGAAACATCACAATCACCAATACACCGGGCGTTTTGACCGAAGCGGTGGCCGAATTGGCTTTCGCGCTGATGATGTCGGCGGCGCGGCGCATCCCGGAATCGGATCAATTCACGCGCAAAGGGAAATACAAAGGTTGGGCGCCGATGATGATGCTTGGGAGTGAGCTTCATCACAAAATTCTCGGCATTATCGGTTTGGGCAGGATCGGATCGGCCGTGGCCGAACGCGCCTTTTTCGGATTTAAAATGAAAATCATTTATTACGATGTGAAACGAAACGAAGAGTTTGAACAAAAATTCCAAGCTGAATATCGCGGCCTTCCGGGGCTTTTGCGCGACGCAGATTTTATCAGCATTCATGTCCCGCTTATTCCGGAAACCAAACACCTGATCGGAAAAAATGAATTGAAGATTATGAAAAAGACCGCGTATTTGATCAATACTTCGCGCGGTCCGATCATTGACGAAGCGGCTCTGGTTGACGCTTTGAAGAAAAAACGCATTGCCGGAGCCGGTCTGGATGTTTATGAAAACGAACCGAAGCTCTCGCCCGGGCTTAAAGATTTGCCCAGTGCCGTGCTTACTCCGCACACCGGCTCGGCCACGATTGAGACCAGATCCGCAATGGCCGAACTGGCCGCGAAAAATATTATTGAAGTATTAAACGGCCGCGCGCCATTGACGCCGGTGAAGAAGCCGTAAAAGCCGTATAGCAATTTTATGAAATCTTTAAAATCTTACATCAAAGATGCAGAAAAGAGAAAAGTCGCCATCGGGCATTTTAATATTTCCGATTTGGCCGGATTGAAAGCCATTTTTGAGGCGGCGAAAGAATTGTCAGAACAAGCCGGGCGGCAGATTCCCGTTATTATCGGTCTTTCTGACGGGGAGCGGGGATTTGTTGGCATAAAACAAGCCGCGGCAATGGTGAAAAATTATCAAAAAGAATACGCGTACCCGATTTTTTTGAATTCAGATCATACGCACGATCCGGAAGATATTAAAAAATGCGTTGAGGCCGGATTTGACGCCGTGCTTTTTGACGCCGGGAAATTATCTTTGGAGGAAAATATTCAAAAAACAAAAGATGTGGTGGCGTGGGTGAGACAGGCTAAGCCCAAAGTATTGGTGGAAGGGGAGCTGGGATTTATCGGCGCCAGCTCGGTTCTGCTTGATAAATTGCCGGAGGGCGCTGCTATTCGCGAAGAGGATCTCACCACCCCCGAGCAAGCGGAGCGATTCGTGAGGGAGACTGGCGTGGATCTGATTGCGCCGGCTGTGGGAAATATTCACGGAATGTTTAAAAACGCTCCTAATCCGAATTTAAGCATAAATAGAATAAAGGACTTGCGAAAAGCGGGGAAGCGGCCGATCGTTCTGCACGGCGGATCCGGCACATCGGATGCTGATTTTGTCGCGGCCATTGAAGCCGGCGTTTCCATTATCCACATCAACACAGAAATCCGCCGCGCCTGGCGCCAAGGAATTGAAAATGTCTTAAAAAACAATCCGGACCAAATCGTGCCGTACAAGCTTTTGCAAGGAGCGATAGACGAGATGAAGAAGGTGATAACGCAGAGATTGAAGTTGTTTAATAGAGTGTGATAATCACTAATAACC
Source organism: Patescibacteria group bacterium (assembly GCA_004298615.1). Taxonomy (GTDB): domain Bacteria; phylum Patescibacteriota; class Patescibacteriia; order SCPX01; family SCPX01; genus SCPX01. The sequence continues at coordinate 45,553 of SCPX01000070.1, forward strand.
GATGACTAATGACAAATGCCAGCCGAAGGCGGACCAAAGTCATTGTTATAAGCCATAATCAATTGTCAATAAGCGATTTAGCGCTTAGGATTTATTTTTGTTATGTCTTTCAGTCTCCTCGCCCTTATTGTTTTTGAGGGCTTTCTTATTTTAATAATTCTGGCCATATTTCCGCCAATGTTCAGGCATGCGCCGTTTATTCCCACTACGCATGCGCGGGTTCATCGGATGCTGGAATTAACCGGCCTAAAAAAAGGCGAGCTGGTGGTGGACTTGGGAGCCGGGGACGGGCGAGTGCTTCATTGCGCGGTACGGCATTTTGGCGCAAAGGGGGTGGGCGTGGAATTTTCTCCTCTTTTGGCTTGGTTTGGCAATTTTTGGTTGAAGATCAAAGGCTTGAGCAAGGATGCGAAAATCGTTCGCGGCGACATTTTTAATTATGATTGCTCCAAGGCCGATGTGATAACTCTTTTTCTTTTGCAAACCACTAATAAAAAAATCAAAGAAAAACTGCAAAAAGAGCTAAAGCCCGGCGCCCGCGTCGTTTCCCGCATATTTACTTTCAACGATTGGCAGCCGATGGCCAAAGATGAAAAATATCATTTATCGGTTTATAAAAAATAAAAAAAGGGCGAGACATGTCAAGCTTCGTTGTTCAACAAACTGACAATCGTCTCGCCCATATTCGCAGGACAAATGAACCCTCGTTTTACAGATCACTGGGCGTCCCGCGAAATTGAAAAGAACTTGAGGACGCTAAGGCATATGGTCGTTTCAATTTATAGAAACATCCTTTATTTCGCGCCCTCTTTGGAATTCTCAAGCGATTAAGAGCTCTAAAGAAGGGGGCGAGACAACATGAATGTCGTTTTACAATTTTTAAATCGTCTCGCCCAGAATCATAGGACACAAATACATTCCTTTCAAACAGCTTAAGCTTCGTCCTATGAAATTTACCAAAGAACAAAAAATTTTGCACGGGACATGCTCCCTCTCGTTTTGTTTAAACACCACACCACTCGTCCCGCGCTTTTAGTCATCCGCCCGTTTCTCGTTCAATTCGTGTCCATTCTTTGTGGAGCCATTCCACGAATTTAGTGAGCGTCCGCCATGTCGCCATTTTGTGGATGTGGGCTTTTGAATACTTTTTCTTGCCGTTTTCCACCACTTCGGGATGTTTTTCGCGGAATTTAACTTTGTATTCCCGAAGTTTTTGGCCCCATACGGAATCAGGATGACGGTTGAACTGGTCGCCGAGCAAGTAGAGTGCTTGGCGCAATTGTGGATTCCAGTTTGCCGTTGATCCCATGCGTTTTCTTGCGAATCTGCCGTCCTCCAGAACATGGACGCCGGCAAATTTTTTTAATGCGCCATCGCTTTTAAATCGCATGATGTTACCGATTGGCGCGATGATGCCGGCGGCGATCACTTCGCCGCATCCTTTAATGGGACTGAAAATCGCGTGCCAGACATTCAATTCGTTGACGGCTTTGCGGAGTTCTTTTTCCCGCTCTTTTTCTTCCCCGATGAGATTCCGGAGTATGATATCGGTTGCCTTCATTTTGTCATACTCGTCTTCAATGCTGCCTTCCGGATAGTATCCTGAATCGGAAAGAAAAATGCGGCCGATAAATCGTTGGCGCAGGCGCTGTTCGCAGGCGATACGATCTTTTTGCGCGTCTCTGCGAGCTCTCAACGATTCCGAAACCTTGATTAAATCTCTGTCGCGCGGAGTTAATTCATAAAAAAGATTCCGAGACGACTCAAAGAGAGAAATAAGCGTTTTAGCGTCATCTTCTTTGATTTCACCCAAATTCTCTCTCGTTTCTTTGAGAGTAGACGGCGGGATACGTAAAACCTTTGCTCCAATTCTGTCACCACGCCGTGAAAGAGCGTAGGCCAGCCGATCACCCGATCCGCCCAGCGCCATTACTGCGATGTCGCCATCCTGCAACCCGTCGTATTTAGACGGTACTTTAAGAGTTCTTTCGTCGGATTCTTTTTTCTTTTGTGTTTTTATATGATGTGACTGGAATTCAGTTAAATTTTCTCCTTCCCGAGTTTGGCGGTATTCAATAGGAAACCTTCCGCAAACAAAATCAAGCTCCGCTGTTTCATCATCAAGATCATGATATTCTAATGCATAGCCATCTTTGATAACTATCTGCGTCGGTCTTGCTTCTCCCTCTGCTGTTCTTTTCACTCTATGTCTGATTCCGATAATTCTTCCCATCTTGTGCCTCCTTTTTTACCCTCCGTAGCTTTACGCGAAGGAGGGTGGTTTCGGGCCGCCGATTTGGCGCGCCCAGATTATTATTTCGTCCATTATTGGACAGGAAAATTCAATGGAGCGCAGTGTTGACTTCATTGGTGAAAATTCCAATAACTTAGTGATCGCGCTCCATTTTCAAAAATTGTAAAAGAACTTGAGGGCGCAATTGATCTTTCATCTTAGAAAAGATACGCTATTTCTCGCGCCCTCTTTGGGAAAGCCAGTTTTTAACAAGCGTTTCCAAAGAAGGGGCGAGACAAATAACCTTGCGTATTATCACAAATATCGAATAGTCTCGCCCGGGTCTATACGGGACACTCTCCTCATCTTTTTTTAAAAGGGGGTGATTCGTCCCGCGAAACTAAAAAGAACTTGAGGGCGCATGGCGGTCGTAGTTTTTGATTTTTTAAGAAAACATGTTAACAATCGCGCCCTCGTTTGCGTAGTTTGGCAAATTTTATAGAAAATGTCAAGGGTGACAAGATGCGGAAAATTTGCTATAATAATATGGAAATTAGAAAATAAAATGAGTTTATATGCGAAACATAAAATATTTGATTATCGGCGGGGGGATAGCCGGGACATCGGCCGCGGAAACAATTAGGCAAAATGATCCGCAAGGATCGATAGCGATCGTTTCCGACGAGCCGCATCGGCTTTATTCCCGCATTTCCTTGATGAATTATTTGAAAGGCACGGCGCCTAAAGAAAATTTGTTTTTGCGAAAGCCGGAATTTTATAAAGAAAATAAAATTGAATTGATTGACGGCGCAAGCGTAAAATCGATCGCGCCTGATAAAAAGACCGCCATTCTTTCAAGCGGCGAAGAAATTCAATATGAAAAGCTTTTATTGGCGACCGGCGCCAAAGCAAGAATTCATCCATTGTGCGTCAAATGCCCGGACGGCATTTATAATTTTTGGACTTTGGAAGATACGGACAAACTCGTAAAAAAAATCGGCAAAGCCAAATCCGCGGTCGTGGTGGGCGGTGGATTTGTCGGATTGGAATTGGCCGTATCTTTTGCGGAAAGAAAATTGGAAACCACTTACCTTATCCGCGAGCCGTATTTTTGGCCGGCGGCGCTTGATCAAGCGAGCGGAGAAATGATTCAAAAAGTATTGACTGAAAACGGTATTCATATTTACACCAACGAGGAAGTGGCCGATGTTGAGGGAGATGGAAAATTGGAAGTCGTTTTGACAAAATCCGGAAAAAAAATTCCGGCTGATATTTTGGGAGTGGGTATTGGCACTGTTCCCAATATTGAATTGACAAAAGATGCCGGCATTAAAACAAATCGCGGTATTGTCGCTAATGAGTATATGGAGACAAGCGCTCCGGATGTTTGGGCGGCCGGCGATGCGGCTGAATTCTATGATGTGATTGCGAAAAAGAGCAATCTTTTGGGAAACTGGGCTTTTTCCAGAGAGCAGGGCAAAATCGCCGGATTAGGTATGGTTGGTAAAAAAACAGTTTTCAAAATGGTGCCGTGCAATTCTTTGAGCTTTTTCAAATGTTATATCGGATTTATCGGCAACACGGTTGCTCTGCCAGACACCCAGATTATTACCCGCGATTTGAGAAATAAGCAGGGCGGCTACATCCGTATTTTCATTAATGATGGCCGGATTTCCGGCGCCTCAATATTGAATTGCTTGCCGGCCTGCATGCCTTTGACCAAATTGGTGCAAGCGGAAGCGGGAATTGATGAGATTAGAGATCGGTTGGCCGATCCGGCGACCGATTTGGCGAAATTATCTGCGGAAATATTGCAAGCGAAAAATTAACGCGTACGAAAGGATATTATGCATCGATCTCGCGAATTCAAGGCATTGAAATACCAAAGCTTGAAAGGCTTTTCCGATTATCAGATCAAAAAACATCATGAAATAGTTTACGCCGATCATGTCAAGCGGCTGAACGCGATTGAGAATAAAATAGATTCGCTGAACGCGAGCCAGCATTCTTTGCCGCAGGATTTGTGGGAAGTCAAAATTGAAGAAGTCGCGGAAAAAAACGCGGTCAAACTCCACGAAGCTTATTTTGCGGAAATGGGCGCCGGCACCAATATCCCCGTCGGAGAAATAGCAAAAATGATCAAGGATGATTTCGGATCATATGATGCGTGGAAAAAAGAATTTATGGCCGCGGCTTTTGCTTCGCGCGGGTGGGTGGTTTTAGCTTACGATCTGGACGACAATAAGCTCGTCAATTATCTGGTGGATCTATCCCAGCTGGGCGGCGTGTGGAACGCGGTGATTATTCTCGCCATTGATTGTTCCGAGCATTCTTACGCTTTTGAAGGCAAACCCGATCATCAAAAATATGTCGAGGCGTTTATGAAAAATATTGATTGGGATTATGTGAATCTGGAAGCGCATCAATACGGCATCATTGACCGTCGGAAAAACAGCAATCGTCTCAAACTATGATTAAAAAAAATGAAACAATCTATATTATTTTAGGAATAGCGATCATTGTCCTTTTGGCCATCGCCGGATTTTTTCTCATTTCGCTGGCGTAAAAATCATTTAAGAAATATTCAACCAACCTCCCGCCTAGGCGGTTTTTTTAATTTAATCATACTTGTATAAATGGCCGTTTTTCGCTATAATTTAATCAAATATTTTATGGCAAACAGCAATCTTACAAACGCAAAACGAGTAAAGAACGACGAGTTTTATACCCAGTACGGCGATATTCAGAAAGAGATTGGGGCGTATTTGGAATATGACCCTGATGTATTCCGCGGCAAGGCGGTGTATTGCAACTGCGACGATCCGTTTGAGAGCAATTTCTTTCGCTATTTTGTTCTTAATTTCAACAAGCTTGGACTAAAACAGCTTGTCACCACTAGCTACAAACCCTCTCCCATAGCCAACACGCAATTGAGTTTATTTGGAGATGATAAAACTCTCAAAAAAACAAAAGGCCGTCCGAAGGTAACCGCCAACAAATTTATTATCAACGAAGTGCGCGACATAGACGGCGACGGCGAGTTTAATTTGAAAGATATTGCCGAGCAGTTAAAAGTAAACAAACACAACGAATGGACGCCGCTGGAAGGCGACGGCGACTTCCGCAGTGATGAATGCATAAATCTGCTAAAACAATCCGATATCGTGGTAACAAATCCGCCGTTCAGCCTGTTTCGCGAATATGTTAAGCAACTTTTTGAGTATGATAAAAAGTTTGTGATTATTGGCTCCGGTAACGCGATTACCTATAAAGACATATTTCCTTTGATAAAGGAAAGCAAAATGTGGCTTGGCAACGGTTTTCACGCTGGCAATGCTTTTTTTTCAACACCTTTTGCTAAAGAGTATGGGGAAGGGGTTTATATGCCCGAAACTGGTTTAGTAAAGTTCCGAAATGTTTGCTGGTTTACTAATGTTGATCATGGACGCCGTCACCAACCGTTACCACTGATGACGATGGAAGAAAATCTTAAATATAGTAAACATAAAGAGATTAAAGGCAAGAAAGCGTATGAAAAATATGATAATTACGATGCCATAGAGATTCCGTTTACTGATTCCATTCCTAGTGATTATGATGGCGTGATGGGTGTGCCATTAAGTTTTCTTGATAAATACTCTCCCGAGCAATTTGAAATTGTTGGAGGTACAGCAAACGGACAAGTACCGAAAGAGTCTAAGATTGGAAATTTTAAAGTTTACAATAATCCGATTGCAAGTGGCAGGAAAATATTTCAAAGGGTACTTATTAAACACAAGAAAAAATAATATGAAAAAAAATAATACAAAAAAGATGGCGATTTTTGAGGGGAGAAATGTCAGGCGAATTTGGGACGACAAAAAAGAATTATGGTATTTTTCCGTGATTGATATTATTGCCATTTTAACGGATCAGGCAAATTATAATCGAGCCAAAACATACTGGACAACGCTAAAAAATCGTTTAAAAAACGAGGGAAGCCAAGTGGTCACAAATTGTGACCGGTTGAAAATGTTAGCGCAAGACGGAAAAATGCGCGAAACCGATGTGGCGGATACGGAAACATTGTTTCGTTTAATACAATCCGTGCCCAGCAAAAAAGCCGAGCCGATAAAATTATGGTTGGCAAAAGTCGGTTATGAACGGATTGAAGAAATAAATGATCCGGAAAAAGCTCTCAATCGTTCGCGCGGATATTGGCAGAAAATGGGAAGAGATCCGAAGTGGATTCAGCAAAGAATGATGGGGCAGGAAATCAGGAATAAATTAACGGACTATTGGAAAGACAACGAAGTGCGGGAAAAAGAAGAATACGCCATTTTGACAAATATTATTCATCAAGAGTGGAGCGATTTGACGGTGAAAGAACATAAAGGTTTGAAAAAATTGAAAAGAGAAAATCTGCGCGACCATATGTCGGATGCAGAGTTGATTTTCACCGCTTTGGCGGAACTTTCCACTCGGCAAATTGCCGAAACAATGAAGACAAAAGGATTGGAAGAAAATAAAATTCCGGCGAAAAAAGGCGGACAAGTGGCGAAAAACGCGCGTTTGGAATTGGAACAAAAAACCGGCAAAAAAGTGGTGAGTGGTCGAAATTTTAAACAGATGTCGGAACAGAAAAAGATTAAGAAAAAATAATATGAAAACAACTTTAAAAACTAACATTACCGTTAAAGATATTTGTGAAGGGTTTGTATATAACGAGCTTGAAGGAAAGGGATTGTTTGGCTTGTCTGGTAAATTGACTATCCAGCCGGAGTATCAACGAAACTACATCTATGCGTCCGATGGCGGAAAAAGAGAAATGGCTGTTATCGACTCAATCTTAAAAGATTACCCGATAGGCTTGATTTATTTTAATAAAGTAAGCGAAGATAATCTGGAAGTTTTAGATGGGCAACAGCGCATCACTAGCGTGGGACGATTTGTGACCGACAAATTTGCCATTAAAGACGAAAATGGCATGGAGCAATATTTTGGCGGCATGGCAAAAGACAAGCAAACCAAGATTTTGGAAACGAAACTGCTCATTTATGAATGCGAAGGGACAGAAAGCCAGATAAAGGAGTGGTTTAAAACGATCAACATTGCCGGTGTTCCGCTCGTCCCCCAAGAATTGTTAAATGCGATCTATTCCGGACCATTCGTTACGCTGGGTAAAGAGGAGTTCAGCAACAGCCAGAATGCCAATATTCAAAAATGGAGCGCGTACATAAAAGGCAGTGCAAACCGACAGGCATTTTTTGAGAGAGCTTTAGACTGGGCGAGTAAAGGAAATATTGATGATTACATGAGTCGCCATCGCTACGACAAAAATATCAATGAGTTGAAAAAGTATTTCAACAGCGTGATTGATTGGATCTCTAGTGTGTTCACCGATGTAGAAAGCGAGATGTGCGGACTTGAGTGGGGACGACTGTATGAGCAGTATCACAAGAAAGCTTATAATTCGGCAAAAGTATCAGCCGAGGTGCGCAAGCTCTATGGCGATCCGTATATCAAAAATCGCAAAGGTATTTTTGAGTATATTCTCGGTGGCTCAGTTGATACAAAATTGCTCGAAGTGCGAGTTTTTGATGAACCGATCAAGAGATCTGCTTACGAATTACAAACCACCAAAGCAAAGAAAAAAGGAGAATCAAATTGTCCTCTTTGTACCGTCGGTCACGATGCGAACAAGGGCAAGATTTGGAGTTTTGGCGAAATGGACGCCGACCATGTAGCGGCTTGGAGCAAGGGTGGCGCGACCGCGGCGAAGAATTGTCAGATGCTTTGTAAGACGCACAATCGCGCAAAAGGGAATCGATAAATATTTGCATTTATAATAGGCGGCGCGCCCAGCCAAGATAGAGCGAAATTACATCAGTGGAAAAAGAAATGAACCGCCCGCCAAGGCGGTTTTTTTGTTGATTTGACAAAAAATGTTCCATAGATTATCATCTATATATCATTAAACTTGAAGCTTATATCTCGCATCTTATACCTTTCGCGATCGCAATCCAAAAAAAATACAGGTTGCAAGATTTAAGATATAAAATAAAAAATTATGTTAACCAAACATTGTCCGATTTGCTTTGACGCCTTGTCTGATAAGACCAGGATGAAAGTTTTGGAAACCGTGAAAAACGGGAAAGAGCCGACTGTGGGGCAGATTGTGAAAAAATTCAGCCTGCGCCAGCCGACTATTTCTTATCATTTGGATGTTTTGAAAAGAGCCGGATTGGTCAGCTCGAAAAAAGAGTCGCAAAAAGTCCGTTATTCTTTGAAAAATAATCCGGCGGATTCAAATTCCTGCCTGTCATGTCCCATCACGAAATAATATGGCATTATTGGAAATAAAAAATATTCACGCGGAAACTTCCGGCAAAAAAATTCTCAATGGAATTGCTTTGAAAGTGAGCCGCGGGGAGCTGCATATTTTGATGGGACCGAACGGTTCGGGCAAAAGCACTTTGGCGCAGGTCTTAGCCGGCAATGGCGCGTACAAAGTCTCAAAAGGCAGTATTAAATTCAGCGGAAAAGATTTGCCAAAATTAAAGCCGGAAGCGCGAGCCAAGCTTGGCCTTTTTCTGCAATTTCAAAATCCGCCTGATCTTCCGGGAATTTCTTTGGGAATATTGATCAGGCGCTCGCGACGCGCTTTGAATTCGGATTCCAAGAAAAATGATTTATTGAAAATCGGCGCGGAAATTGCCGCTAAGGCGAAGCTTTTCAAATTTGGCGGGCAATTTTTAGAAAGAGAAATGAACGGTTTTTCCGGAGGAGAAAAAAAGAGATCGGAAATTTTTCAATCGTCTCTAACGCCGTGGAAATTAGCGATTTTGGATGAACCGGATTCAGGGCTGGATGCGGATGGCTTGCGGCTGGCGGCGCAGGAAATTAAAAATTATCTGAAAAATAACCGATCGGTTATTTTAATCACTCATTCCCAGCGGTTGGCCAAGCTATTAAAGCCGGATAAAATTCATATTTTGCTTGACGGCAAAATTGCATTATCGGGGAAGAAAGACTTGATTGAGAAGATAGAGACAAAAGGATATGGTTGGATCGAAAAAACGCAAAATTAAAAATGAAAAGCGCAAAATTACAGCGCAAAATTCAAAAGTTTTAAATTTTAAATTGTAGTTTTTCGTTTTAAGCTTTGCGTTTTGAGTTAATTTATGGATACGAGCAAATTTAAACCAATATTTACGGCCGAGCATGGTTTATCCAAGCGTTTAATCGAGGATATCTCTTGGCACAAAAATGAGCCGGAGTGGATGAGAAAGCTGCGTCTTAAATCATTTGAAATATTTGAGAAAATGGCGATGCCGAATTGGGGGCCGGATCTCTCAAAATTGGATTTAAATAAATTGGCGATGTATATCAAGCCGGGGGCCAAAAAAGCAAAAGATTGGAAAAATGTTCCTAAAGAAATCAAGCAGGTTTACGATAAGCTGGGGATCCCGGAAGTGGAAAAAAGATATTTGGCCGGGCAGGTATCGCAATTTGAGTCCGAAGCCGTGTATCATAAATTGAAAGATCAATATGAGGCGCAAGGCATAATTTTTTGCGATATGGATACGGCCGTCAAAAAGTATCCGGATATTGTGAAAGAATATTTTATGACCAAGTGCGTGCCAATGGGGGATCATAAATTTTCCGCTTTGCACGGAGCTGTTTGGAGCGGGGGGAGCTTTGTGTATATTCCCAAAGGCGTGAAAGTGGATTTGCCGGTACAGACTTATTTTTGGATGAACACCAAAGGATCCGGGCAATTTGAACATACGCTTATAATTGCCGAGGAAGGCTCGGAAATTCATTATATTGAAGGATGCACGGCGCCGCAATATTCGGAACAATCGCTGCATTCGGCCGTGGTGGAAATTTTTGTAAAGAAAAACGCGAAAGTCCGCTATACCACGGTGCAAAATTGGTCAAAAAATATTTATAATCTGAATACCAAAAGAGCGATTGTCGGCGAAGGGGCAAGCATAGAATGGGTGGGCGGCTCAATGGGAAGCGGGGTCACAATGCTTTATCCGGCGAGCTTTCTGGTCGGCCGGGGGGCGCGGGCGGATCACCTCAATATCGCTTTTGCCGGTCCCGGACAGATCAAAGATACTGGCGCTAAAGTATTCCATGGCGCGCCCGATACTTCATCCACTGTCGTCAGTAAAAGCATTTGCCGCGGCGGAGGGCAAGGGATTTATCGCGGGCTGGTGAAAATCTCCAAAGGCGCCAAGGGCGCGAAAACTCATGTGCGCTGCGATTCGCTGATTTTAGACGATCAATCGATCGCCAAGACTTATCCGCATCTTGAAATCTACGAGCAGGATGTGAGCGCCGGACACGAGGCGACCGCCGGCCGCGTATCGGATGATCAGATTTTTTATTTACGGACACGGGGCTTGAACGAGCAGGAAGCCATGGCGATGATTGTTTCCGGATTTGTAGAACCGATTGTCAGAGAATTGCCGATGGAATACGCGATTGAATTAAACAGGTTGATATTATTGGAAATGGAAGGATCGGTGGGATGATAAATTAAAAGTTAAAAGTGAAAAGTGAAAAGTTAAGGTTATGAATTTTAAGAAAATTAGAAATGACTTCCCGATTTTAAATCAGAAGATCAACGGCAAGCCGCTGGTTTATTTTGACAATGCCGCGACTTCGCAAAAGCCGAAACAAGTAATTGAAGCGGTTTCAAATTTTTATAAAACCGGCAACGCCAATATTCATCGCGGCATTCATGCTCTTTCAGAAATTGCTACGGCTGATTTTGAAAAAGCGCGGGAAAAAACGGCAGAATTTATCGGTGCGAATAATAAAGATGAAATTATTTTTACGCGCAATGCGACCGAAAGTATAAATTTGATTGCTTACAGCTGGGGGCGGACAAATATTAAAAAGGGCGATGAAATTTTGCTCACGCAAATGGAGCACCACGCCAATATCGTGCCGTGGCAGATTTTAGCCAAAGAGGTTGGCGCGGTCATAAAATACATCCCAATAACGAAAAACGGCGAATTGGACTTAAAAATCTTGCCTAAACTTTTAAATAAGAATACAAAATTGGTCGGCCTAGTCCACGCCTCCAATGTTTTAGGGACGATTATTCCGGTTGAAAAAATCGCCAAAGCGGCAAAAAAAATCGGCGCGGCTGTTTTAGTTGACGGAGCGCAAAGCATTCCCAATATGCCGGTTGATGTCAGAAAGCTCGGTTGCGATTTTTTTGTTTTTTCATCTCACAAAATGATGGGGCCGAGCGGTGTCGGCGTTTTGTGGGCAAAAAAAGAACTATTGGAAAAAATGCCGCCGTTTTTGGGAGGCGGGGAAATGATTAAAGAAGTGAATTTTGAAAAGGATCCGATTTTTCAGGATTTGCCCTCTAAATTTGAAGCCGGCACGCCGAACATTGAGGGGGTTATCGGACTTAGCGCCGCCATTGATTATTTAAATAAGATCGGGATGGCGCGAATAAGAAAATACGAACAAGAATTGATTGCTTACGCGCTGAATAAATTTTCAGCCTTGAATGGCGTAAAAATTTACGGCCCTGAAACCGCTCACAAGCGAGTGGGGGTGATTTGTTTTAATTTGGGTAAAATCCACGCGCATGATTTGGCCTCGCTCTTGGACGAAGAGGGGATCGCCATTCGCTCCGGCCATCATTGCGCAATGCCATTAATGAAAGTATTGAATATTTCGGCTTGCGCGAGGATCAGCTTCGGAATTTATAATACTGGGAAAGAAATTGATTATTTCATAAAAGCATTAAAAAGAATATATGTCAGATTTGTATAGGGATTTGATTTTGGATCACTGGAAAAATCCGCATAATTTCGGGAAGCTCAAAAAGCCGACCGTTGAGATTAAAGAAGCTAATCCTTTGTGCGGAGATGATATTAAACTCCAAATCGTTGTTAAAAAAGGAAAAATTACGGATGTTAAATTTTCCGGAGAGGGCTGCGCGCTTTCGCAAGCCGGCGCTTCCATATTGACTGATGCTTTAAAAGGCAAGTCTTTGGCTGGCGCCCGGAGCCTGACCGAAGGCAAATTTCTCAAAATTTTGGGAATCAGTCCTAATCCGGCCAGGCTCAAATGCGTGCTTTTGTCGTTTATCGCTTGGCAAAAAGCGCTAAAACAAATAAAATTTGCGTTAAAATAATATTTTGTGGTACAATACATATCATGTTTGCCGACCGGATAGCGGGTTTTAAGTTTTGGAGGGATGTGGGCAATTAGCTCAGTGGTAGAGCGTTCGGTTCACATCCGAAAGGTCGCAGGTTCGATACCTGCATTGCCCATTGTTTTTAAAATATTTTAATCATTGTTATGTCCGAAGAATTAAAACAAGATTTTCCGAGTCAAGACTCTAGTAAGCCAAATTTGCCGAATTTGAATGGTCCGGAGGAACCGGTTTTCAGGCAAGTCTGGCTCTTTCTTTTTGATATTATCAAAATAGTGGTTTTGTCTTTGGCCATAGTTTTGCCGGTCCGCTTTTTTTTAATCCAGCCTTTTTCAGTCAAAGGCGCTTCCATGGAGCCGAATTACCATGACGGCGAATATTTGATCGTTGATGAAATATCGTATCGTTTCCGCGAGCCCGAGCGCGGAGAAGTGGTCGTCTTGCATCCGAAGCTGCAATCTGATTTTTACATCAAGCGGATCATCGGTTTGCCGCGCGAAACGATAGACATTGAAAACGGACAGGTGAAAATCAGCAATGCCGAACATCCGGACGGATTTATTTTAAAAGAGCCGTATTTGGAAGAATCTTTGGTGACGAGCGGTTTTTCACACCGGGTTTTGGAAGACAATGAATATTTTGTAATGGGAGACAATCGGGGGGCGTCTTTAGATTCGCGCGCCATCGGGCCGATCCCCAAGAAAAATATAATCGGCCGCGCCTGGGTGCGCGCCTGGCCCGTGGATCGGGCGGCAATATTTTCCCCGCCGGCTTATCAATATAATCTTAATAATGCGAATATAACTCCTTAAATAAATTTATTATGCGCAAACCAAAACCGAAATCTTATCAGCTTATTCGCGGAATGAAAGATATCCTGCCGCAGGAAGAAGCGCGCTGGGACCTGATCAATAAAACGGCCGAAAAGCTCGCGCGGTCTTTCGGATACGAATATATTGAAACGCCGATTTTGGAAGACACCAATCTTTTCGTCCGTTCCGTGGGCGAGCATTCGGATATCGTGGAAAAGGAAATGTTTTCTTTTACCGACAAAGGCGGGGACAATGTGTCAATGCGCCCCGAAGGCACAGCGCCAATTATCCGATCATACATTGAGCACGGAATGATCAGGGAAATGCAGCCGGTGCGCGTGTGGTACAATGGGCCGTTCTTCCGTTATGATCGGCCCCAAGCCGGCCGCTATCGGCAATTTCATCAGTTCGGCTTTGAAGCGATCGGCGAAATTGATCCGATCATTGACGCGGAGATTCTTTTGATGACCAACCAATTTTTCAAAAAGCTGGGGATTCCCGTATCAATCCAGATCAATTCCAACGGCCATCCGGAATGCCGCGCGAAATTCGTAAAAGCTTTTCAAGAGTACGCGCGCTCCAAGCGCACTATGCTTTGCGAAGACTGTAAAAAACGCTTGCTAAAAAATCCGATGCGCATAATTGATTGCAAAGAAGAAGGCTGTCAGACTGTCGCGTCTTCGGGTCCGCAAATCGTGGATCACCTTTGCGAAGATTGCCGCACGCACTTTACGCGCGTTTTGGAATATTGCGACGAAGTGAATATTCCCTATGTTCTTAATCCGCGGATCGTGCGCGGTTTGGATTATTACACCAAAACCACTTTTGAAGTCTGGGCCGAAGGAGAGCAGGAAGCGTCTCAAATGTCTTTGGGCGGCGGCGGCCGTTATGACGGATTGGCCGAAGATTTGGGCGGCCGGCCCACACCGGCCATTGGAGCGGCTCTGGGCTTGGAAAGAATCAGCCTCAAGCTCATTGACAGGCAGATTCAAAAGGAGCGACCTGATATTTTTATCGCTCAATTGGGAGAAAAAGCGCGGCGCAAATGCCTCGGCCTAATTGATGCTCTTACCAGCGAAGGAATGTCAGTGGTGTCGGCTCTTTCCAGAAGCAATCTTAAAAATCAGTTGGAAATAGCCAATAAAAAAGCGGCTAAATTCGTGCTGATTCTCGGTCAAAAGGAAATAGTGGACGAAACAATAATGCTGCGCGATATGGACGCGGGCGCCCAGGAGCTTTTGGATTTCAAGAAAGCGGTGGAAGAAGTTAAAAAGCGCGTGCAAGCCTACGGCGTACTGGTAAAGGATCTGAAAGAAAGCGGCTTGACAAAATAAGGATTTTACCCCATATTTAATCGGATTAATATTATAACTTATTTAACTTAAAGAAAGGTAGGTGAATCAATGGCAGTAGAGGTAAAACGCAAACAGACTGAATCAATGGAGGCTTTTATGCGCCGTTTTAGCAAACGGATGATGGAAAGCCGCGTCTTGATAAATTTAAAGAAAAGGAGATTTTACGAAGAGCCGAAAAGCGACGCGATCCGCCGAGCCAGCGCCATTCGCAGGAAGAAATTATCCGAAGAAAAGGAATATCTCCGCAAAATCGGCAAACTCCCTTTGGAATTCCAGGGCAAGTCCGGAAAATTTTTCCGGCCCCAGAAAAAAGGAACGGCCAGCCGCATTTCGGTGCGGAGCAATGCAAAATAATTTATGACTCTTCGCGAAAATCTTGATGCCGATTTCAAATCGGCGCTCAAAGAAAAAAACGAATTAAAGCTGTCCGTCGTCAGAATGATAAAAGCCGCCCTGATGAACGCGGAAATATCCTCCGGCGGCAAGGGTAGCTTTGATGATGCAAAAATTTTTGACATAATCCGCAAGGAGGCCAAAAAGCGGAACGATTCAATCGCGGCTTATGAGCAAGGCGGGCGTAATGACTTAGCGGAAAAAGAAAAGCAGGAATTGGCGATTTTGCAAAATTATCTTCCCCAAGCCATGGCCGAAGATGAGATAAAAGCGCTGGTTCAAAAAACAATAGCGGATTTGGGTGCGGGCAGTACTGCGGATTTCGGGAAAGTGATGAAAGAAGCGGTGGCGCGCGCCGAGGGCAGGGCGGACGGGAAAATAATCAGCCGGATTGTCAAGGATCTCCTGGCATAAAACAATTTTCAAATCAGAAAATCCGCCTCGCTTATCGGGGCGGATTTTCAATTGCGGCAAATCGCGTGCGGCTGGAAAGATCTTTAATGAATTCTGTCGCGCTTTGAGGAAGAGATGCTTTTACGATTTTTAAAAATTCGTTTTTTTGGCCGGGAGCGATTTCGCAAATTGCGGCGAATGGATTATTTTGCAATTTGGCTAATTGTTTAAAAAAGCTGCGATAAACATCAAGCCCGTCTTTGCCTCCGTCCAGAGCCTGGCGCGGCTCGTATCGCACTTCCGGCTGAAGATTTTTCATTTCTTTTGAGGTGAGATAGGGGAGGTTGGCGAGGAATATCTTGTATCTCGCATCTTGAATCTTGTATCTTTTGCGTTGGGTTGATTTGAGATATGGTTGTATGAGATTGCCGTGGAGGAATTGGATATGTTCGTTGACGCCTAGGCGCTTGGCGTTTTCTTGCGCGATTATCAAAGATTTTTTTGATTTATCAACGGCAAAGAATGCAATATCATTCATGATGCGAGATCCAAGAATTGTTTTGGCAAGCGATAATATGATTGCGCCGGAGCCGGTGCCGATATCAATGATATCTATTTTATCAATTCCCGTCTGTCGAATCTCATTTATTTCTTTTAAAGCCAGATCAATCAAACCTTCGGTTTCGGGGCGGGGAATGAGGACATTTTTATTAACAAAAAATGCCAGGCCGTAAAATTCTTTAACCCCGATTATATAAGCCAAAGGCAAGCGTTTTGCCCGGCGCTTTATAAAATTTGCGAAATTGCCTTTTTCAGATCGTGAAAGCGCGTATTCCGGATGAGTATAAATAAATTCGCGAGGCTTTCGGATGGCCGCGGATAAAATCAGTTCGCTTTCCGGGTCGGACTGCTCTATTTTGGCTTTTTTAAGGATTTTTCGGCCCTGCTCCAAGACATCTTGCATGGTCAGTCCCGACCCCTTGACAAATTTCATAAGATGAAGTATATTGTATTATTACCAATAAAAACAGCATTTTTTAAAGAAATAAAGCCTTTTTCATCGTCCTTCCGCGCAGGTTGCTGAGATTTGTGCAACCCCTCCTACGCGCGAATCAAGGCATTAGTCGGAAGAGTAATCCGCCTACGGCGGATTGCGATCTCTGCGCTTGCCGGAAGGGCGAGGGAAAAGGAACCTAACTATTATACAAATTCATCGCTTTTGAGAAGCTGTCGGCGCAGGCCATGGCAAGCGCTTGTTCGCAATTTTTAAAAATTTCCGGCAATTTTATCTGTTCTTCTTTGGAAAATTTTTTCAAGACGAATGTTTTGGCGTCAGGGATTTTTTTGTGATTGGGATTGATGCCGATCCGCAGGCGAGATATATTTTCCGTGCCGATTTGCTGGATTATTGACTGGACGCCTTTGTGTCCGCCCGATGATCCGCCGAGCCGCAATCTGATGTTTCCAAAAGGCAAATCAATGTCGTCATAAGCGATAATGCAATCGCCAGTTTTTATTTTATAAAAGAAAAGCGCGGCTTTTACGGACATCCCCGATTCGTTCATAAAGGTCTGCGGCTTTAGCAGAATTATTTTTTTGCGTCCGATTTTTCCTTCGGATGCTTCCGCATTGAATTTTTTGACAAACGACCAATTTCCAAAGCGTAAATCTTTTCCCCAATGATCGCGCGCAAAATCAAGCGCCATAAAGCCGGCATTATGGCGGGTATGTTCGTAAGTATCTCCCGGATTGCCCAGACCGATGATGATTTTCATAAACTAAAAGATACGATTATTTTGATTCCGGCTTGGCGTTTATAATAATCGGCGATCCTTCAAATCCGAATTGCTCGCGGATGCGATTTTCCACATAAGCGTAAAACGATCCGGGCAACTTTTTCTTGGTTTGGACATTTATTTCAAAGGTCGGCGGAGT
>SCPX01000071.1 GCA_004298615.1 Patescibacteria group bacterium
AAATTTTTTAATTTTTGCGATTTTAACATCGATGCCGTCCGTGAGATAATTGAAGTAAAGATTATACTTTTTTCCAGCGTTGACAGAATAAAAATAATTTCTTTTATTCGTCCTTAAATATTTTATGAAACTTACGACTTGTTTGATGATTCTTATTTTGTAATTCTTTTTAATATTTCGCCACGCTGAATTCAAGGTAATCCCAGGTAATCTATTCTCTACCATTGCAAACAATTTGTTGATTTCCCCTGACCATAAGATTTTTGGTATCAATGGGTGTTTAAGCTCTTTTAATAAATTCGTTTCTCTTTGTAAAAGATCGGAGTTCTCATCTCGAAATCTGATAACATAATTATTTGATATGAAAACCTTATGATGCGTGCCGTTTTGAGCCGATTTAAAACTCTCATTTTGTATAAGCGGGAATTTTTTTTTAATTTTATCAATTTTAAGCAAGTATTTTTGCATATTTATATTCATTGCCTATTCGCGCTACAGTAATTTGCTCTGAAGTAAATATATGATTTTCTAAAAAATCCCGCTCAAATTTTCCCCAAGCGTTTTTAAGAAGGATATCAATTTCTTCCAAGAGAATTGCTTTTTGTTTTTCATTAAGCCGTGATGTATTTATTGGCGCAAATTGGAGCTCTGACGCGATTGGCATAAATGTGCGGATTATTTTTATGACATAATTTTTTCGCAATAAATTCCCAGCCAATCGCCAGATAAGTTTTATCATAATTTTAGTATCGCTAATATTAGATACTCCCCTCCTTTAAGCTCTAAGCCTTTTAACGCCTCTTGATGAAGTTTTTGATACGGCTCAAGGAGATTGAGCGTATCGTAAAGCCGGGCGTAAATGTCCCAGAATAGTGAAGCGTTTTTCATTAATTTTATCATTTTTTTAACTTTTACTTTGCACTTTGAATTTTATACTTTTAACTTTTTTATTATACCACGCCCCCGCTTATTGACAAAATTAGTGGATTTTGTATGATAAGAGCGTAAACAGTTCTTTGAAAACAATAAACAGAAACCCTACTTCGCGCAAAGCTTCGTAGGACGAAAGGAGGTGATGAAACCGCCAATGGAGAGGCGTAGTACGCAAAATAACCAAGAAAGGAGGTAAAGAGAAATGACTGTTATAGTTCCAAAACAAACTGACTTTCATGCTATTAAAAAAATGGTTACAAACGGTATGCAGATGCGGTGCAATGCATGTGCATGCAGTTGTACAGCCTGTAGTTCTTGTCGCTGTACTCCGTGCAGGAAATCGCATGAAATCAGCGTTGTCGCAAGACAATGATCCGCTAGGATATTCATGGGGGTAGAAAAATTTTTCTGCCCCCAACTCATTAATCAGAATAATTGCAAGAACGGGGGTTAAAATAATGAATTTCAAGATTTCAGAATTTTGCCATTTTGTCGATGGCAAGAATAATCTTGTTGCGCTTTACAATGCGTTGACTTTAGGAGTTGTGATACTTGATAAAGATACGGCAAAAATATTACAAGAAACGAAAGGAGGAATTATTTCAGTAAAAATAATTGATATGCTTAATTCTAACGGTGAAAATAATTTATTGAGCCAATTAATTAAGAATAAGCTTATTTTCCCCTTGGAACAGAATGTCGACCTGCAAGACTATGCCACTATCCAGATGGGTCTAAGTTGTAAGAAAATAGGAATCCTCTATCTTCTTATGACAGATGCGTGCAACCTAAGCTGCGGTTATTGCTTTGTAGAAAATTTAATGCCGTCCGACTACACATTTTCAAAAATGACGCCAGAAATTGCGCGATCCGGTATTGATCTTTTCGCGAAAGCGCTGGAGAAGAGCAGCGGCATAGAAGAACCGCAGATTATTTTTTATGGCGGCGAACCTTTGGCAAACTTTAATGTCGTACAAGAGGCACTTGAGTATATAGCAAGAGCTAAGGCTGACGGCAGACTTCCTGGCAATACATCCATTACAATAAATACAAACGGCACTCTAATCAATGACAATATTGCGGCGGCATTAAAAAGAATTGATAACCTCAACCTCGCTATTTCTTTGGATGGACTGCGAGAAATTCATAATATATGCCGACCATACCATAATGGCACTGGTAGTTATGACGATGTAATGAGAGGATACCAATGTTTACAAAACAACGGGATTGAGGCCGGTTTCTGTTGCACTATTAACAGGCACAATGTTGAACAGCTTCATCAGATTGCAAGTTGGTTTATGGATGAGCTTGACGCAAAATCACTTGGCTTCAATATTCTTATTGAGAATTACAAAATGAATGGGATGCACGGGGATGTCAAATACTATGCCGAATTAACCGCTCAAAAAATCATAGATTGTTTCCGTCTTTTCCGCGAAAAAGGCATATACGAAGATCGGATTATGCGCAAGGTTAATGCCTTTGTCGATGGGCATATTTACTACCATGATTGTGGTGGAATCGTCATGTCGCCAAACGGAATGGTTGGCGTTTGTCAAGGATATTTGGGTACTAAAAAATATTTTGTAAAGCCCGATCATCAATTTGACCCATTAGAGCATCCTGTATGGGAAGAATGGCAATTCCGCTCGCCCCTTTTTATGGCTCAATTCAAAAATTGTATTGCTTTAAGCATATGCGGCGGCGGTTGTCCTTATAGCGCTGACTCGCGAAATGGAAGTATACGGGAATTAGACGACATATTTTGCGTTCACGCAAAGGCGACGGCTGAATTCCTGATTAAAGATTTAATTGAACAAGCGACTCATGGCCAATGATTTTAAGATGATGTCCCAAGCCAAATATGGTATAATCCATTATGGCTTGGGATTTTTTATATTTTCGCTTATGAAATTGCGGGTTAAATTTAAATTAAATAAAGCCTTGGATAAAAAAATGGCCATGGCATTTTTAGATTTTAAACAAGGCGGGGTTGATTTTTCAAACGGAATAATAAATATTCATCCCGAACTAAAAATTTTGATAAAAAATATAAATATAAAAGAAAAGCAAAAAATTTCCAATGCCTATTTTGATAAATTTTATAAGAAGCATAATGATTATCTGAAAGAACAAACGATCAAATTTAGTGCTGGATGGAGAGTGATTGAGAACGAATTTATGCATGAAGTTGACATGATATTCAAAGGGCATCGGTTCCCAAGCGGAAAATACATCGGGTATCTATCAATCATAAATTGTAACCCGCGCTTTCTCGATAATAAAACATTTCAAATATTTTATCTTCATCCGCAAGGTGTTCGATATGTCACAATGCATGAATTGCTTCATTTCATTTTTTATGATTACGCGATAAAAAAATTCCCAAAAATATTTAAAAAAGCAAATACCGAACGAGGCGTCTTTTGGGACTTGGCGGAAATCTTTAATGTTATTATTTTATCCAGCCTGGAATTTAAAAAAATATACGGGCAAAAAACAGTACTTCCTTACCACGAGCATAAAAAATACATTACAAATCTTACTGCTCTTTGGAAAAAAAGACAAGATATTGATGAATGGTTATCAAGAAGTTATAAATATTTGATGGCAAAAAAATGCGCCTGAAATAAATATGTCTCAGAAGTTATTTTTCATGCCATTACAATAACCTGATTATGTTTAGGCTCTAGACTAGCAAACAATCTGGTATAATGCCAATTGTATGCTAAACAGAGCGAAAATCTCTAATTATAAAATTGAAAAAATATTGAAGCATTTTTGCGTTGATATTATCGCCTCAA
>SCPX01000072.1 GCA_004298615.1 Patescibacteria group bacterium
CAGCTTTTATCAAGTGGGCGTTAATAAAAGTTTTGTTTTGTAAATATAAATAGCATAATAAATTATTGTCGCTATCGTATTTTGAGTTATCAAATCTAATAAAAACCCTTTGATTTTTTAGTTTGGCGTGTAAAAATTCTATCGCTTTACCAAGCATTTCTTTTTTTGTCCTAACGCCAATCAATCTAATCATTAAATCATTATTTAACAAGATTTTTTCCGGGTTTATAATTTGTTTTACAGAATATAAATCAACTCTTTCGTTGTTTACAGAATCAATTTTTGAGCCGAATTTTAATTTTCTTGGGTCAATTTTTCTGCTGAATTTTATCGGATCTTTAAAAATATACGGCAGTTTTGAAATTTCGCTCTTAAAATCTGCAGTTTCTTTTTTTCGCTCTATAATTTCAAAAATCGCACCCTTAAATAAATCTCCCTTGATAGCCCCTATTTTTTCTTTTATTGTTGGCAAAAACTCATTATTTATTTCAAAACCAACGGAATTGCGGTCTAAATTTTTTGCCGCAAGAGTAGTTGTGCCGCTCCCCAAAAATGGGTCTAAAACTTTGTCGCCCACAAAACTAAACATTTTTATAAGCCGTTTTGGCAATTCTTCCGGATACATAGCTAAATGTTTATCTTGTTTTGCGCCGCTAAAATTCCAATGTCCAGTAAAATACTGATTCCATTCTTCTTTGGACATTCTGGATTTTTCTTTTATTTCTCTCGATACTATTGGCGCTTCTCCCAATTTTTTAAAAATCAAAACAAATTCATAGTCCAGCTTAATTATTCCGTTTCTCGGATAAGGAAAACTACCCATTATGGTTGCTCCGCCAGTAGTATTCATCGTGGTTGCTTTTTGCCAAATTATGGCCCCCATATAATCAAAACCTATAGTTTCGCAAAATTTTATTATTTCCGTACGGATAGGAATTATTTTATATCGTCCATAATACACAGAACGAGCAAATTGATCGCCGATATTTATACAAAGACGACAACCATCGTTTAAAACTCTAAAAGATTCTTTCCAAACCAAATTGAGATTATTGATGTAATCTTCGTAGCTATCATTGAAACCAATCTGATCGGAATTTCCGTAATCTTTTAGCTGCCAATATGGTGGTGAAGTAATAACAAGATGAACGGATTTATCTTGCAGCTCCGCCATATTGCGTGAATCGCCAATTATAATTTTATGATTAGTTTTCATACGAGCTATTTATCAAGACATAATGGATTATATGGGTCGTTTTGCCTAATCTAATATTACCAGAATATTTGACAATAATAAAGGGTATTGATGATAGGGCATTAACTGAAGCGCGCCTTCTGAACCTTTATATTTTCATCCAACCACATTTTGCCGAAATTGGCAAATCTTTCCGGATCGTCGGAAACGAAAAATTGCGATTGCTTGTCTTTTGATAATTTTGCGTCCAGTTGCGGATTATTTTTAATGAATTCAATAATCGCCTTAACCGTGATTTCCGCCGGATCTATGAGGGCGGCATTTTTGCCCATCGCGCTTTGAATTTGTTTATTCAAAAGCGGGTAATGAGTGCAGGCCAAAACCAAAGTATCAATATTTTTCAATTTCAAATCCCTCAAATAATATCTGATTATTTTTTTGGTTTCCGGCCGCTTGATAAATCCTTCCTCAATCAGCGGGACGAAAAGCGGGCAGGCCTGTTCAAAAACTTCCAGTTTTTTGAAAGAGTATTCACCTTTGCTTTTGGAAAAACATTCTTCCAGTTTATTTTTATGCGCCAAACTTTTAATGGTTGATTTTGTTCCGATGATGCCGATTCGGCCGTTTTTGGAAGTATTTAAAACCGTTTCGGCCAGCGGATTCATCACATCAAAAAAGGGAACTTTTAAATTTTCCCTTAGACTGTCCCCCGCCAAAGCCGAAACAGTATGGCAAGCAGCCACTATCACATCGGCTCCTTTACTTAATAAAAAATCAGCCGCTTCTTTTGAATATCGTTTGATCGTTTCCGGGTCTTTATTTCCGTAAGGCACCCTGGCCGTGTCGCCGAAATAAACAAACGAATAATTAGGAAGAGCGCTTTTCAGTGCCTTCACAAAAGTCAGTCCGCCGACTCCGGAATCAAAAATACCGACCATAAATCAAAATAAAAGCATAAAACAACAAGCGAAAAATTATTACTTATGGGGCATTATCTGGCCGACAACCCATAAAACGGCAATTCCTAAAAACATAAAAGAAACGCGCGTCACAATGCGCCGAGTATTTTTTTCTTCATGAATTTCCGGAATGAGGTCAACCGCCGTTATGTAGAGAAAGCTTCCGGCGGCAAAAGCGAAAAGCGGCCCCAGAGAAAAAAGCTGTCCGGCAAATAAAAAAGCGATGATCGCTCCCAAAAAGGAAGTTGATTTTGTCGCCAAATTAAAAATAATCGCGCTTTTTCTTTTCAGTCCGGAGTGGATAAGCAGTGAAATATCGCCGATTTCTTTGGGGATTTCGTGAAAAAAAATGGAAATGGCGGTAGTGACGCCCAGAGGAACGGAAACTAAAAATGTCGCTCCGATCGCCATGCCGTCCAAAAAATTATGGAGAATGTCTCCGGCCATAATCAAATAACGGTACGCCGGGGGCCTGGCCTCGTCATCATGGGGCACGCCCTCGTGATGATGATGCCAGTGGAAAACGCGCTCAATGACAAATAACGCGAGAAATCCCAAAAGAGCATAAATAAACATTGAGTGGGGATCAATTCCCGATGTTTCGGCCTCCTCCAGCGCCTCGGGCAAAAGATCCAAAAAAGCGATGAATAAAAGCACGCCGGCGGCAAAACTGGAAAAATAAGCTGAAGCGCGTTTGAGCCACGACTCGCTGCGCAACACCAAAGCCACGCTAATCAAAGACAGGAAGCTGCCGAAAAAAGTAAACAGCAATATATAACCGAATGTGGACATAAATTAGATCAAAGTTAAATATTATTGATACGCTTTGACTTTAAACTTGCTGGTGTATCGGCAAAGCAAAAGAAAAAGTCGTGCCCTTGTTTTCCTGCGAAGAAAACCACATTCGCCCTCCGCTCGCCTCAATGATTGTCCGTCCGATATAAAGGCCGAGGCCGGATCCTTCGGTCTGCACCTTCATCACATTATCGGCTCGGAAAAATTTATTAAAAACTTTATGCTGCTGATCTTTGGGAATGCCGATGCCGTTGTCCTTGATATTGAAAACCAGCTCATTGGGATGCCGTTCGTAAAATAATTCTATTTTTCCGCGTCCGGAAGTGTATTTGATGGCATTGGAAACCAGATTCATAATCACTTGGCGAATTTTATCGGGATCAACGAATACATCGGGCAATTTGGTGTCGGCAAATGCCGATTGAATAGTGATATTGCGAGCGCGCGTGAGGGGGGTAAGCTCGGTGATAACGCTTTGGAAAATATCTCCAAGCTGGGTCGGCTTAGGCTCAAATTTTATTTTTCCAGACTCCATGCGCGAAACATTTAAAAGATCATTGACGAGCTTGATCATCCGTTCATTGCTCTCGTAAGCGCGGTCCAAAAATTCTTTTTGATTCTCATTAATCGCGCCGGCATCGCCAGCGATAAGCATTTCCAAAAACCATTTGATGGCCGACAAAGGCGTGCGCAGCTGATGGCTGGCCACGGACACGAATTCCGATTTCATCGTGTCAATTTCTTTTTCCAATGTCACATCGCGGAAAGCCACGATGCCGCCCGCGACTTCTCCGCGCCGCAATATCGGCGCGATGCTCATAATGACCGGAAAGCGCGTCCCGTCCTTGCGCGCCAATTCCATGCCTCTGACCATATCGGCCCGGCCTGATCGCCAAATCTCATCCACGGGTGATTGGCCGTTTTTGGCTTGCAGTTCGCCCTTTTCATTATAAATTTTAAAAATTTCTCCGGCTAAAACTCTCAAAACATCAGTTTCTTTATGAACCAGCAAATTTTCGGCCTGGCGGTTAAAAAGCACGATTTTATTATCCGCATCAACCACATAGACGCCTTCGCCAATGCTGCGCAAAATGGTTTCCAGGCGATTTTTCTCCTGTCCGATCTCCTCTTTCGCCTCTTGAACATCTTCCAGTATATTCAAAACCGCTCTTTTAGTCTCTATCAATTCTTGATTTGATTTTTCATAATCCATCTTTTCTTTCTCCAATTCATCGGCCAAATTCTGAAGCTGGCGCGTGCGCTCTTTGACTCTCATTTCCAAGGCGTATGACGATTTGCTCACGGTTTGTTTCATATTCACGACCGAGCGGGTAAGCGCGAAAATTTCGTCTCTGATTTTCTGCCCGGCATCCGGCAAATCGCCCGCGGAAACCGCCTTGTTCAATTGACGCACCGGACGTAAAATTAAAAAACGGAGGAAATAAACGAATACGGCGAAAAAAATCAAAAATTCAATCAATACGGTAAGCCAAATAATCCATTGGACTTTCACCAAATAACCCTGGAGATTGCCCAGACTGTAATAGATCTCAACCACCCCGGACGGCAAGCCCTTGCCATTCATTAAAATCGGAACATACACCCGGACCGAATCGCCCGCAATGCGATACACCGATCCGACCGGCCCGTTTTTTTCATTGTTAATCGCTATTTTTCCTCCGGCCGCTTGGACCAAAAAATCATTGCTTGATAAAGTCTGTCCGACCATTTCTTCATTGTCGGAAAACACCACTTTTCCGCTCGCGTCCAAAACTGAAATTTGCCGGATTTCATTGTCTCTCAACTGCTTGGAAAAATCATTAAATAAAGAAATGTTGTAAAATTGCCGGTTATCGGAAAAATAATCAGCCGGAAAAACTTTTTCGGCCGTTTGCTTGATCCGGCCGCCGTCCACTTCTTTGATTCTTTCAAATATCAATCCCCGCACCGCCTTGACCACTTGAGAGCCGAAGATAATCCCGAATAACGTTGAAAACAAAAAAACCGGCACGAAAAATTTCACTTGCAGGGAAACGCGCGAAGAAAATGGTATTTTTTCAGACATAACTGATTATTTTTTTTGGCGCATAGGGGAATCGAACCCCTGTTTTATGGATGAGAACCACATGTCCTGACCACTAGACGAATGCGCCGTAAATTTCCGATCAAGCCAATTTGAGCGCTTTTCTTTGCCGGTAAATGCTTTGCACTATTCCCAATCCGATAAAAGTGGAAAGTAAAGAGCTCCCGCCATAGCTCACCAAAGGCAAAGGAATTCCCATAATCGGAAACAATCCGACATTCATGGCGGAATTGATTATTGTTTCGCAGGCGATCAGCACGAAAAAACCGGAAATCACCAGATAACCGAAATCATCGCGGCTGGTTTTGGCCGCGATATACAGCCGGTAAAAAATCACGGAAAGCGCTGCGAAAAAAAGCGCAATACCCAGAAAACCGAATTCTTCGGCAATGGCCGCGAAAACAAAATCAGTAGACGCTTCGGGTAAAAAATGAAGCTGGCTCTGCGAGCCGGACCCCAAGCCTCGCCCAAAAATCTGTCCCGAACCCACGGCAACAATCGATTGAATGGCCTGATAGCTGGAATCGGAACGAGATAAATCCTGAAAAGGATCCAAGAAAGCGAGGATACGGTTTTTTTGATACGGCTCAAGCACGGTCCATCCGGCCGCACCGAAAATTGAAGCTAAAATCAATAAAATCGCCACCCAGCGCCAAGAAATACCGCGAAAAATTATGAGGCCAAACCAAACAAACATAAAAAGAATCCCTGACCCCAAATCCGGCTGCAGCATCACCAAGCCGAATAAAATCGCCGTAAAAACAAAAGACATGATAATTGATCGCACGGCCGAAAAATCAGTCCGGCTCAAAAATTTAGCCAACACGATTATCAAAATTATTTTCACAAGCTCCACGGGCTGAAAGCCGAGCGGGCCGAAACGAAGCCAGCCGGTAGTGCCGTGAGTGGTCTGTCCGATAATCAAGACCGCCGCCAGAAAACCAAGCGCGAATAGAAACAAAAAAGAGGCTGATTTGCGAAGCTGATTGTAATCCATCATTGAGAAAACGATGAAAGCAAAAAAAGAAATGGCGATCCATCCGGCTTGCTTGAAAACCTTTGATCCAAGACCCACCATTCCTCCATCCAAGCTGTAGAGCGCGAGCAATCCGAAAACGACGAGCATTGCGATTCCGGCCGCCATAAAAAAATCAAGCTGGCGCACGGAATTAATTACCGACGCAAAGCTGTTATTGAAATTCAAGCGATTCGCATTATTCACAAATTTATCAATTAAAAATCTGAGCGGCGTCGCCCTGATCAAAAGGCATCAGATTGTCCGGATTATAAGGATCTGTCTCGCCCTCCAAAACCGTGCGGACAGTTCCGGGATTACTCTCCCACGCGATTGAAAAATCTTTTGCCTTCAAAGCCGGCACCTGGTCAAGCGATAAAAATTTCGCGCCGATAATCCGCTCTTTTTCTCCGGTCAATTCACTGCCGCGCCCGTACCGCATCATAAAAACGCCGACATTCCAAAATGACAAAATAGTCTTATTCGTAATTGACGCTGAAAAAATATTTCCGTCCGACGGCCGGCTTTTTAATTCAAACATCGGCATCTTCACCGGTTCGGCGCGCAATCTCTGCCATTGTATTTTTTTAATCGCCAGCTTGGCCGTCAATTGTTTATCTTTATCCAGTCCGTTATTTTTTTTCAAATCTATATTGGCCGGAATCAAAAAAGAAACCAAATAGCGCTCATCATTGGGTAAAATCCAAGTTTTTTCCACGGGTCCGGCCACTCCATTGACTGTGAATTGATATTCCAATTCCGTAATATGCCATTTAGGATTAGGGTTGCTGATCCTGGCGACCGCGTCCGCTTTTGTGCCCGAAGAAATCAGGGCGGTTTCCTCGGATATTATCAAAGACTTCGGCACACTCCTGTTGTGAGCGCCCTTATAGTCAATTATTTGATCAAACATGCCGGCCATCATTCTATTGTATTTCGGCGTATCAATCAAATACTTAAACCAGAGCAGTCCTCCTATTCCCCACATAATAGCCGTGCCGAACAAAATGACAAAAACCACCGCTTTGTAAAAAAACGGCCGGTTCATTGCTATCCAATAGGCGGTATTAAACCATTGATCTTGTTCGCGTGGCAGCATATTTTTCCTTCATTACTATACAATAATTTTCAACATCTTGCAAACATAAATAAATGGGTGTATAATTATCCACATGCTGGAAACTTCAAAAGACTTAGTCAATGTATCATTAAGCTTCGGGATTATGCTTTTGGCCGTTCTCCTAGCTTTTGTTTTGTATTATGTGATAAAAATCCTAAAAGATGCGTCCGAGATGATTCACGAAGTGCGCGATACGGTCGGCGAGTTCAAAAATCATTTGCGCGCCTGGGAAGAATTTCTTGATTCGCTTAAAGAAAGAATGTCCTCGGCCGGAGCTTATCTGCCCTTGGTCGTGGACGGCATCTCCAAGCTGATTGAATTTATCAGTAAGAAAAAAGAACAGAAAAAGAGCAAAAAAGAAATTTAACGATTTAAATCGTATAAAATAATCAAACTCATCTTAGCGGATGAGTTTTTTGGATTTATGGTTGCCAACTGCGCCTTTTATTGTTATCATACAAACAAATAAGAACTGCGAATTATGGCAAATTTTGTCCATCTTCACACTCACAGCCATTACTCTCTTTTGGACGGACTTTCCAAAATTGACGACTTGGTCAATCGCGCCAAAGAACTTCAGATGCCCGCTCTCGCCCTCACCGATCACGGCGTGCTGTACGGCGCCGTTGAATTTTATAAAAAATGCAAAGCCGCCGGGATCAAACCGATTGTCGGAATGGAAGCGTATCTAGCGCGCAACAAGCGGACGGATAAACGCCCTAATATCGACGATCGGCCGTACCATTTGACTTTGCTCGTTAAAAATTATATTGGTTATCAAAATTTGGTTCATTTGTCCACCATTGCCCAATTGGAAGGATATTATTACAAGCCGCGCATTGATTGGGAGGTTTTGGAAAAGTATCATGAGGGGCTGATCGCCTTATCCGGATGCGCCAACGGGGAAATTGCGCGCTCTCTTTTATCCGGCGAAATCGATCGAGCCCGCGAACGAATCTCCCATTACCGGGAAACATTCGGCCAAGGTAATTATTATCTGGAAATTCAAAACCGGAATTTCGCGGATCAGAAAAAAATAAACGAACTGATGAAACAAATGTCGCGCGAGACCGGAGTGCCGATCGTGGCGACCAATGATGTGCATTACACTTGCCAAGAAGATGATTTAGCGCAGGATGTTTTGATTTGTTTGCAAACAAAATCGAAACAGGACGATAAAAAAAGAATGTCATATCTTGGTGAAAATTATTCCATTCGTTCCGCCGACGAAATATCGGCGGCGTTTGCCGACATTCCGGAAGCGATCGCCAATACCCAAAAAATCGCCGATGCCTGCGATTTGGAAATTCCTTTGGGAAAAGTAATTTTGCCGAAATTCCAAGCGCCTGACGGCCTCTCTCCGGAAGATTATTTGAAAAAATTGGCGGAACAGGGGCTTGCCAAAAGATACGGCGATAATATTTCCGAAGAAATAAAAAAACGGCTGGATTACGAATTGAGCGTTATCACGAAGACCGGATTCGCGCCTTACTTTTTAATCGTGCAGGATTTTGTAAATTGGGCAAAAAGCCACGGCATCGTGGTCGGACCGGGCCGCGGGAGCGCCGCCGGCTCTATTGTTTCTTATCTCACTAATATTACAAACATTGATCCGATCAAATACGATCTGATGTTTGAAAGATTTTTAAATCCGGACCGCATTTCAATGCCCGATATTGATCTGGATTTTACGGACACGCGGCGCGACGAAGTGATTGAATACGTAAAAGAAAAATACGGCGAAAATCGCGTGGCGCAAATCATCACTTTCGGAACAATGGCGGCGCGGGCCGCTATTCGCGACACCGGCCGAGTCTTGGGATTTTCTTATTCAATGTGCGATGAATTATCCAAAATGATCCCGACCGGCGAGACTCTGGCCGGAGCGCTTGAACATGTCAAAGAATTCAAGGAGAAATACGATAATGATCCGGGCGCCAAAAAAATAATTGACATGGCCAAAAGATTGGAGGGCGTGGCGCGCCACGCTTCCACGCACGCTTGCGGCGTCGTCATCACGGCCGAAGATATGGACACATCCGTCCCCCGCCAATTCGCCAGTGCGGACGATCAGACCATTATCAGCCAATACGAAATGCACGCGATTGAAGATTTGGGACTTTTGAAAATGGATTTTTTGGGATTGAAAAACCTGACCATTATTGAAGAAGCGCGAAATATCATCAAACACACGCGGGGCCGGGAAATTGACATTGACAATCTCCCGCTGGACGATAAAAAAACTTTTAAAATGCTGCGCCAGGGAGATACCACCGGCGTATTTCAATTGGAAAGCGCTGGCATGAGGCGGTATCTGGTTGAGCTGAAGCCCACTGAACTGGAAGACATTATCGCCATGGTCTCTTTGTACCGGCCGGGCCCGATGGAGCTGATCCCCTCTTTCATCAAAAGAAAATACGGCAAGGAAAAAATCACCTATCTTCACCCGAGTCTGGAGCCGATCCTTAAAAACACTTACGGTATCGGCGTGTATCAGGAACAAATGATGCGCATAGCGAGAGACTTGGCCGGATTTACTCTGGCCGAAGCCGACACATTGCGCAAGGCCATTGGGAAAAAAATTAAGAAACTGCTGGACGAGCAGAAAGAGAGACTGATCAAAGGAATGATAAAAAACAGCATTCCGCCGCAAACGGCCAAAGAAATTTGGGAATTATTTCCGCCTTTCGCCCGATACGGTTTCAATCGCTCGCACGCGGCTTGCTACGCTATGATCGCTTATCAGACCGCGTATTTGAAGGCCAATTTTCCCGAGGAATTTATAGCCGCGCTGCTCACATCCGAACAAGGCGATGTGGAGCGCGTAGGTATTATCGTGGCCGATTGCCGCAATGCCGGTATTGAAGTGCTGGCTCCGGATGTTAATGAAAGTTATAAAAATTTCACCGTAGTTCCGCCGGCGGAAAACGGCGCTCACGAGAGAATTCGCTTCGGACTTTTGGCAATTAAAAATGTAGGCGTAAATGTGATTGAAGCGATTATTGAGGAAAGAAAAAAAAGCGGGCCGTTCCAATCTTTGGCCGATTTTTTGGAAAGAGTCCGCCACAAAGATCTTAATAAAAAATCTTTGGAGAGTCTGGCCAAGTGCGGCGCGCTGGACAAACTGGCGGAGAGAAACGCCTTATTGGAAAACATAGACACGCTCTTGCAATTCACGCGCCAATTTTCGGCCAACAATTCCAACGGCCAATCTTCTCTTTTCGCTTCCCAGCCCAAAGCGATCGCCGCTACTCTCAAATTAAAACCGGCCGCTCCGGCGACCAATGAAGAGCGGCTTAAGTGGGAAAAAGAATTGCTCGGTCTTTATATCAGCGATCATCCTTTTCGCGCTTATGAAAATCTGGTGCGATCCAAAAATATTCCGCCTTTGGGAGAAATATTAAATAAGGATAAAAAAGGAACAGTGATCGCGGCCGGAATCATCGCCGGCATCCAGCGCATCAATACCAAAGCGGGCGATCCGATGCTTTTTGTTAAAATCGAAGATATGAGCAATAGTCTTGAAATACTGGTTTTCCCCACTCTATTAAAAACCACCGGTTCCGTCTGGCAAGAAGGCGCCGCTGTCGCCGTTTCCGGAAAAATCTCAACCAAAGACAATGAAATAAAAGTCTTGGCCAATGATGTCAAAATAATACCAAAGCCAGCCTGAATTTATGCCATCCATTGATAATGCCCGCATTTACTCGCACTATCGCTACATTCTCTGGATATTTATTCTAATATCGTTAATCATTACGATCATTCTTGTATTTTACAGCTTGAGCTCCGCGAAAATCACCGTTTTCATTCCGATGCAGTCAACCGCCATTAGCAAAGAATTCACAATCTCGGCCAATCCGGAAAAAAATAACAGTTTCTCAATCGGCGGAGAAATTTTAGAGGAAGATTTGAGCGACACTTTGGCAGTCCGACCGGCCAAGACAGAATCAAAAGAACAAATTCTTTCCGGCTCAATTACCATAATAAATAATTCATCCAAAGACCAGCCATTAGTCTCCGGCACTCGCCTGCTTTCGGAAAACGGCATACTCTTTCGCACGAATAAAACGATCGCCGTTCCGGCCCGCCGATCGGTCCAAGTTGAAGCAAAAGCCGATGATGCGGCGGCAGGACCTGTTTTAGCGCCGCAAAAATTCACAATAGTAGCGCTCTGGCCCGGACTTCAGGATAAAATCTACGGCGCAATCAGCGATCTGATTATTGCCGAAACGGAAATTGTCCGCATTACGGAGCGCGGCGATATTGACAAGGCAAAGCTTGATTTGGAAAAAATTTTATACGCCAAAGGACTGGCGGCTCTGCGCGCGAAAAATATCGGCAATCTGAAAATTACGGATAATCTGATCATAAAAGAAATGATTGATTTTTCCCACACCGGAATAGCCGATAAAGCACAGGCTGAATTCACAGCTGAAGGAAAAATGCGCCTGACGGCCATTGCCGTTGATCCTGAATCGGTGAAATCGGCTCTCTTGACCGGACAAGAAAATATGGTATTATCAAAAGAGTCAATCGAGCGAATCGCCGATCCTGTTTTAAAAATATCCTCGCTGGATTTAAAAAATGATTCGGCGAGAATTATCGCCAAAATAACCATTCCGGCCAATTCGCCGAAAACCGATCCTTTTATCGTAAAATCTTTGGCCGGAAAAACTCCGAATGAAATCGCCGAATATTTCAAACGATCCGTGTACGCGAAAGAAGTTGAAGTGAAAATGAGTCCAATCAATTTGCCTGTATTATTATCTCCGGCGGAAAATATAAAAATAGATTATGTCCCATCCCCTCTCTGACAAACTTGAATCAATGCGCCACTCGCTCGCCCATCTTTTAGCATCCGCGGTATTGGAAATGTTCCCAGAAGCCAAGCTCGGCATCGGCCCGGTGATTGAAGACGGTTTTTATTACGATTTTGAACTTCCCCGCACTTTGATGCCGGAGGACTTGCCTTTGCTTGAACAAAAAATGAAAGAAATAATCCGCGCCAATGTTTCTTTTTTGCGCGAGGAAATGCCGGCCGAAGAAGCGCTCAAACTTTTTGAAAAAATCAAACAGCCGTACAAAACAGAATTAATCAATGATCTTCAAGTAGAAAATACCAAGACTGTTTCACTGTACAAGACCGGACCTTTCGTGGATCTTTGCCGCGGTCCGCATATTCAAACAACCAAAGAAATTCCTTCGGATTCTTTCAAATTAACCAAAATCGCCGGCGCCTATTGGAAAGGTTCGGAAAAGAACAAAATGCTCCAGCGCGTATACGGCGTGGCGTTCGCGCAAAAATCAGAATTAAAAGAATATCTTGAAAAATTGGCCGAGGCCGAAAAAAGAGATCACAGGAAATTAGGCAAAGAGTTGGATCTTTTCATCACTTCCGAATTGGTCGGAGCGGGCCTCCCTCTTTGGACGCCTAAAGGCGCCCTGATCAGAAATCTGCTTGACGAATATGTCTGGAAATTGCGGGAAGCTTGCGGTTTTCAAAAAGTAAGCATCCCGCACATCACGCGCAAAGAACTTTACGAAAAAAGCGGGCATTGGCAAAAATTTTCAGACGAACTTTTCAAAATAAAATCGCGCGAAGGCCACGAATTCGCGCTCAAACCGATGAGCTGTCCGCACCATATCCAAATTTTTGACCGCAAGCTTTACAGTTTCAGGGATTTGCCCGTGCGCTATTGCGAAACCACGATGGTTTACCGCGATGAACAATCCGGGGAGCTCGGCGGAATCTCGCGTGTGCGGGGTATGACCCAAGACGATTCCCATGTTTTCTGCTCCAAAGACCAGATAGAAAAAGAAGTTCTGATGATCTGGGATATTATTAAAAAATTCTATTCCACTTTCAAATTTGATTTGCGCGTGCGGCTGTCTCTCCACGATCCCAAAAATTTTGAAAAATATTTAGGCACGCCGGAAATCTGGAAAACGGCCGAAGGCAGTCTTCAAAGCATAGCCAAGCACCGCAGCGCCGAATTTGAAATCGGCATCGGCGAAGCGGCTTTATACGGCCCGAAGATTGACTTCATTGCCAAAGATTCTTTGGGCAGGGATTGGCAAGTGGCTACCATTCAGCTTGATTTTAACCAGCCGGAAAGATTTGATTTGAATTTCATAAATCAAAAAGGACAAAAAGAACGCGTCGTGATGATTCATTGCGCGATTATGGGATCGCTTGAAAGATTTATCAGCGTTTTGATAGAACACTACACCGGAGCGTTTCCGGTATGGCTTTCCCCAATACAAGTCGCCATACTGCCGGTAACCACCAAACATAATGCCAAGGCAAAACAATTAGCCAAGATTTTTGAACAAGAAAACATCCGCGTTTTCTTGGACGACGCCAAAGAATCGGTGGGCAAGAAAATCCGCGCCGCCAGTTTTCAAAAAATTCCTTATATGATCGTCTTTGGCGACAAAGAAGCCAAATCAAACAATCTCTTCATCAAAGAACGCGGCAAAGAAAAAGTCTCCAAAACCACCCGCAAAGCATTCATTGAAAAAATCAAGAAAGAGATTGAGAAGAAGAAATAAATTCACCTTAAAATATTTTGTTTTCAATCCAAAGCATCTAATAATTACTTTATTCTTTTTTATTTCAACTCAATTTCAATTCCCACTTACTTTGCCATGGCTTAATTAAGTGGGAATCTGTAAAAACGAAATTCTTTTTTTAATTCTTCGTCAATTCCGATACTTTGAGCGACAATCAGTCTTAATTCCTTTTGGGAAAGGCCGAAAAAATCTCTAAGCAATTCTATCTCGGCCTGACATTCGTATGGGTGAACCCATACGCTTTTCTGTAAGGAACGAAACCCAAGATCCTTGAGTTTTCCGCGAAAAGCCTCGCGATAAATTTTCTTGATTTGCGCAATGTCAAAAATAACCAATCGCCATTTTTTATCCCATTTTTTTTGTTTGGCTATTTCTAAGTCATCAATCTGCATCCAACCCGCCTTACGCTTTCCTTTTTCAGTAAGGGAGATATAAATCTGATGATTAACGGTTTGAAATTGAAGGCACCCCTGCTTTCTCAACCGCGAAAAAGCGTTGGATATTTTTTTATTCGGATATTTGCCGAGCTTTGAATATCTTCTCAAAAAACTTCTGATAAAATACGGCGAACCGGCGGCGATATATATCGCCCCTCCGATCGCCAATAACTTAAGAATATCTTGAATAATCGCTGATTTTGGCTTTCTAAAATAATATTTATATTTTCGCATCGTCATATATTCTCTAAACAAACCCTCTCTTTTTATTTAATCCATCATTATCATTCCCACTTACTTTGCCATGGCTTAATTAAGTAGGAATATTACTGATTAGCTGTTATGTTTATAATTTCAAAATCCGATTGTCTGTATTTCTTCTTGCAATTGAATGTCAAAATGGTTTCTAATTTTTTCTTTGATCAAGCTCATCATTATGACGACATCTTCGGCTGTGGCGCTGCCGGTGTTGATCAGGAAATTCGCGTGGATTTCTGAAATTTGAATGCCGCCGATTTTTTTGCCCTTAAGTCCCAAGCGGTCAATCAAAAATCCGGCCGAAATGTAGCCATTTTTTATAATGACTTTAAAATCATTTTCTTCCATTTCCAGCTTTTTGCGCAAGTGCTCCAAAAATTTCAGATCAACCGGTAATTTAAAGTTTTTAAAAGTGCAGCCGGCCGTTTTACTTATCAAATCTTGGGTTGATCTTTTTTTGCTTAAATATTGCTTAATTCTTTCTTGTCCCTGCGCCGCATCGCCTTTTTTTAACCGAATCTTTGTTCTCCAAATAATCCAATCCGGGTGTTTTTTAAAAATACTTTCCCGATATCCAAACTCACACTCGTTAACTTTGAGTTTTGAATTTTGCTTGCCCGCCGAAGCCTTGGCGTAGGCGGGAGTTTTTAACTTTGCATTAATGTACTCCACCTCCTCTACAATATCCTTCATCTCTCCTCCAAAAGCGCCCGCATTGCCGTAAATCGCGCCGCCGACCGTTCCGGGCACGGCCGCGCACCATTCGGCTCCCGAATACCCGGCCTTGGCGCTTTCTTGCGCCAAATAGCCTAGACCAACACCCGCACCGACCATAAATTTTCCATCATCTTCTTTTTTAAATTCCGTATTTTGCATTTTGATTACCAGCCCGTCAATTCCTTTATCCGGAAATAAACTATTGCATCCGCCGCCCAGCATAAAAACCGAAAGATTTTTTTCGCACGCGAATTCCAGCGCTTCGCTCAAATCTTGTTCGCTTTTTGCAATACAAAAAAACCGCGCCGGGCCACCGATGCGGATGCTGGTATATTGCGCCAATGGAATATTTTCCAAAATTTCCATAATTTATACTTCATTATTCCCCTGCAATTCTTTCATTACTTCTTCAATTTCTCCCAGCACATCCTGCGGGATCGGGATCTTCTCTCGTATCGGACTAACGCCCGGATATCTCCACGCGCTAATTATGATGATTTTCCCGCTCAATGTTTTTTCGCTTTTAGTTTTGCGTTTTGCATTTTTTTGGTACATCACCCAAATTTCCTGCGGCCGTTTTGCGGAACCGGCCGGCGTCATTCCGGCGAAAGTATCCGGCGCTACTCCTTCTTCCAAGCGTTTCGGATAGCGTATAATCCGCTTAATGAGCGATTCTGAAATTCCATAGTAGCGCATTTTATCCGCTACATGCCTTGTCCAATAAAATTTATAGTCGTTTTTAGGCGGCTTCATCGGTTGGCATTTCTTTATTTTGAATTTCAGAAACACGGGCGATTTGATCGCTGCCCTTCTCTTTTTTCACGGCATACATCGCCTCGTCAACTTGATCCAAAAATTCGGCAAAGATTTCTTTTTTCTTCTCTTCCAACTTCGCATTAATTTCATCGGGCGGCAGATCGCTGCCTTTGAGCCGAATTTCTTCCGCATACAAAGCGTCCTTTACTCCAGCGAGTTTCAAAGATCCGACCCCTAAGCTGATGGTGATCGGTATGAGGTCCTCTCCAGCTCGCACCTTAAATTCGCGAATGATACTCCATAAATTACGGGCTCGTTCGGCCGCCATCTCTTCGCTCATCCCCGGAAGCAATATGACAAACTCATCGCCTCCGGTGCGTGCGACAATGTCCGTGGCTTCTCTTTTATTTAGCGTATCCAAAGCGCGGCTGACTGATTTCAATACTTCATCGCCCGCCGCATGTCCGTAAGTATCGTTAATATGCTTAAATTGATCCGCGTCCACGACAATAACGCCCACTTCCCTATTATCAATACCGGCGCGCCGTTCATCCAGTACGGGACTTTCATTTCCTCCGACAATCATCTTATCCAAACTCTCATCGAAAAAACGGCGATTGTAAAGTCCTGTCAAGGAATCGCGATAGCTAAGCCTTTCCAGCTCGGCGTTCCTTTTCTCCAGATCCTTATTTTTTTCTTCCAATACGCGTACCCGCGCTTCAAGCTCGGCAATCCGGATTTCAGGATTAAGTGATTGTTCTTGGCCTTCAATCATATTACATGTTGAACCGGACAAACCGCTTGATTTGGACATTTTCTCCGGTCTTGGCGATCACTTCGTTTACCAAATCTTGAACTGTTTTTTTATCTTCTTTGATAAACGGTTGATTCAAAAGACAAACGGACGAATAAAATTTATCCAATTTTCCTGAAATGATTTTTTCTTTTATCGCTTCCGGTTTTTTTTCTTCAGCCATTTCTTCGGCATAAATATTTTTTTCTTTGGCGATAATTTCAGCGGGAACATCTTTCGATTTCACAAATTCCGGAGCGGCGGCGGCAATCTGCAAAGCGATATTATGGACCAATTCCTGAAAATCGGCCGTGCGCGCAACAAAATCAGTTTCGCAATTCACTTCCACCAATACGCCGATTTTACCGTTGGAATGGACATAAGAACCAACCAAACCTTGGGAAGCGGATCGCTCAATCCTTTTCGCGGCTGATTTTTGCCCTTTCAAACGCAAAACATCTTTGGCTTTTTCAATATCGCCTTTCGCTTCTTCCAATGCCTCTTTCACATCGGCCACCCCGGCGCCGGTCAGATCGCGGAGTTGTTTTATTAAATTTATGTCTATGGTCATATCACTGTAATTTTCAATTTACAATTTCTAATTTACAATTAACGCTCAATTCCTTAATTTAAGATTTTACGCCGCTATTTCCTCGACAGCGCCTGCGTCACTCACGGCCTCTTTCGGTTTTTCAGTATTAGCCGCTTCTTTTTCCGCTTTTCCTTTCTTTATAGCTTCGGCCAAAAATCCGACAACCAGCGCGATGGATTTTGTCGCGTCGTCGTTTGAAGGTATGACATAAGAAATTCCTTCCGGATCGCTGTTGGAATCGGTCATGGCCACAATAGGGATTTTGAGCTTGATCGCTTCGCGCACGGCCGTTTCCTCATTTTTCACGTCAATCACTAAAAGTGCATCCGGCAACCTATTTAAATCCCTGATGCCGCCTACATTGGTTTCCAGTTTTTTGACTTCGCGGTCAATTACCAATTTTTCTTTTTTGGTAAAAGCGTTCCATTCGTCCGTTCCTTTCTTGGTTTCAAGGATTTTTAATTTTTTAGTCAGACGGGAAATGACTCCGAAATTAGTCAGCGTGCCGCCCATCCATTTTTCCACAACAAACGGCATTCCGGTGTCTTCCGCCGCTTTTTTAACGATTTCTTTGGCTTGGTCTTTCGTGCCTACCAAAAGAATTGTTTTGCCGGCCCGAGCTTTTTCTTCCAGAAATTTAGCCGCCTCATTGAGCTTGGCCACGGTCTTTTCCAAATGAATAATATGCACCCCGTTTCTGGAGGTATAAATATATTGGCTCATCTTGGGATGCCACTTTGATGTTTTATGTCCAAAATGCACGCCCGCGTGGAGAAGTTTCTCCAACGAAATTTCGTTTGACATAATATTTTTTCCTTATTCCTCTATCTTCAAACCCCTAATCAGGGGAGGAAAATAATAGCGAAGATATGAGAGATAATAAATTACGAATAATTAATAATCAAAAAAGGCGATGAATCTTTCATCCATCGTCATTATACTAACATAATGCCCTTTTTTTGGCAAGGATCAATCATTACGCTTTCAAATGCTTTCTAATGGCAAAGCCGGAGCTGGCGACGCTCAAGATCACGCCTAAAAAAATCTGCAAAAGAATAATCAGCCAGGCGTTATTGAGAAATGATTGGAAAATATTTTCCGCGTACCCTTCGAAAAACTTGTCCACAAACGGCGAAACCATGCCGAGCAGCGGGAAAAATAAAATCGCCATGGCGATCAGCGAAGCGATAAGCCCGTACAAAATACTTTCTACTATAAACGGTCCTTGAATGAAAATATTGGACGCTCCCACCAAGCGCATAATGGAAATTTCCTGCTGTTGGGTATAAATAGTCATTTTAATCGTGCTATGAATAACCAAAACGGCGATTATTACGAATATAATGCTTGCCCCCAGCCCGATCCTGTGAATATTGTCGGTGACGGCTTTCAATTTTGCCAAATCATTGCGATTGTCGCTAAGGGAAGTTTGTTTGATAACGCTTTTGTAATCGCCGCCGTTTATGAGTTTTTCCAGATCGGCGATTTGATCAGGCGTTTTCGGCTTCAAGACCAAAGACTGGCCGAACGGATTTCGCCCCACTTCTTCCAGCGCTTTGATCGCGTCATCGTCTTTGTGCTTGGTTTTGAAGAGCTCCAGAGCCTGGTCTTTTGAAATATATTCAATCGATTTTACGGCTTCGCTTTTTTCCCATTCGTTTTTCGCGGCCAAGACTTTTTCTTCGGCCACTCTTTCTTCAAAAAACACGCTCACATCGATTTTATTTTCCACCGCTCCGGTGGCCGTCCGCGCCAAAATATTCAAAAGCAAAAGAAAGCTGGTAGAAAATAAAACCAAAACCAATATGGTGATAGTGACGATGGAAAGCGCCAAATTGCGCCAGAAATTTTTCAAAGCGAATTTTATGATTCTCAAAATTGCGGTCATAAAATATATTTTCCCGTGGCCTGGTCTGACACCAGATGCCCGTGATCAAGCGTGATCACTCTTTTTTTAATCATATTGACAATCTCGCGGTTGTGCGTCACCAAAATCACGGTCGTACCGAATTCATTGATTTTTAAAAGCAAATCAATAATCTCGTGAGCGTTGATCGAATCCAGATTGCCGGTCGGCTCATCGGCCAAAAGAATTTTGGGACGGTGGATCAGGGCGCGGGCGATCGCCACCCTTTGCTGTTCGCCGCCGGACATTTGTTTGGGAAATCTGTCCATTTTCTTTTCCAATCCCACGATTTTAAAAACCTGCGGCACGATGGTTTTTATGCGGCCAGACGGAACGCCGGAAACTTCCAGCGCGAAAGCCACATTTTCATAAGCGGTTTTTTTTACCAGCAATTTGAAGTCCTGAAAAATCACGCCGATCTGCCGCCGGAGCATGGGAATTTCGCTGTGATGAATTTTGGTAATATCCCAATCGCCGATCACGATTTTTCCAAACGAAGGAGATTCTTCGGCGATCAAGAGGCGGATGACTGTGGTCTTGCCGCTGCCTGATTGCCCCACAATGGAAACAAATTCGCCGGACGCGATATTGAAAGTCGCTTCCTTGAGCGCCGTAATATTCCCGGGATAAATCTTGGAAACTGATTGAAAATTTATCATAGTCAAACTAAGGGCTGGAATTATTATACAGATAAGCTATAATTTAAGCAAATCGGAAAATAATATGGAAATAGCATTTTACAAGGATTTTTTTCAATTCATAGAGGCGATGTGGAGCCGGCCGGTTTTTGATTTTTTCCAATGGGGCGATGTCATTATTTTCTTTACCATTTTCGTATCGGAACTGGGAATTCCGATATTTTTTAATCTTCCCAATGAAGCTATGCTGCTTTTCGGCGGATCTCAATTCGGGCCGTCCATCGGCTTTAATGAAATCCGTTTCGCGCTGATGGCGGTCACGGCTGATGTTTTCGGAGCCGGAATTTTCTATTTTATTTTCAGTATTTGGGGTAATAAAATTCTTGAAAAATTCGGGCCGCGTATCGGCCTCACGCATAACAAGCTTGAAAAATATCATAAATTATTCGCCCGGTCCGGATTTTGGACCACTTTTTTGGGGCGCATCACGCCGTACATCCGCATCTACACATCGATGGCCGCTGGCATAGCTTTGCTTAAACCGGAAAAATTTTTCAGCGCTTTGGCGCTCTCATCCATAGTATGGGTGTCATTTTTCTCGTTTATCGGTTTTTTATTCCGAGAAAAATGGCGTGTGGCCATGCACGCAATTGAGCAAAACAGCCTGACCGCCACAGTGATAATAATCTCCTTGATTATTTTGATAACCTACTTCCGCTTGAGGCAAAGCGGTAACGGCGGCAATCAACATCTGAAGCATTGATCGTTTTACCGGCCATCCATTGTTCTTTCGTAAATTCGCTTTAATTTTTCTCCCACATTTTTAAGGTCGTGCT
Organism: Patescibacteria group bacterium; assembly: GCA_004298615.1. Lineage (GTDB taxonomy): Bacteria > Patescibacteriota > Patescibacteriia > SCPX01 > SCPX01 > SCPX01. The sequence continues at coordinate 20,677 of SCPX01000072.1, forward strand.
CCTGCGCCGTCCGGCGCGCGGCCATTCCCAGGCGCTCGCGCAATTTTTTATCCGAAATCAGCTGCTCTAAATAATCGCAAAACTCCTCGTCGGTCTTGGCTTTCAAACAATTTTTGCCGTGAAACATCCAATCGTCAAAAACCGGAATATCGCGCAAAAGAATTGCCTTGCCATTGGCCGCCGCTTCCAAAACTACGATTCCCTGATTTTCTTCATAGGACGGGAAAAAGAAAATATCGCCGGCATTCATCGCTCCCCGGGCGTCGTCAATCCGCCCGGGAAATTTCGCGTTGACCGGCGGATCGATCGGTCTCGGCAAATGCGTCAGCCCTTTTGGCGCCATTTGGCCAAACCAAAAAAATTTTGTTTTTGGAAACTTTTTTGCCGCATCAATAAACGTATAAATTCCTTTGCGCGGGAAAACCCATCCCAAACTTAAAACTGATACGCCGTTCATTTTAAAACTATCGCGATATTTATCTCTTATTGTTTCATCGGGCGAAAATTCTTTAAAATTAATGCCGTTTGAGACAGCGATGATTTTATCAATCGGCAAATTGTAATTCTTGGCCGCCAGCTTTCTCGTGTATTCGGTGGGAGTCAGAATCGCATCGCCTTTTTTGTAAAACGATTTCAACCATAGGCGAAAAAAAGGAGCGATCAAATTGCTCCCGACAAAAGAATTTCTGAAATCTTCGGCCGTCATATGAATGTGGGTGATTATCGGCCGGCCTTGGCGATGATATTTTTCGGCCAAATATCGCGAACGCAAAAACGGCACATACAAATGCAAAATATCGTGCGGCTTGCTCGGATCTGTCACGACAGAAACGCCCGCGGCCTGAAGCGCCGCCACCTGTGTTTTCCAGGCAGTCCAAATCCCGCCGGGGAGTTTTATTCCAAAATCTTCCAAATAAAGGCAGGCGATCATAAAATAGTTAAAATTTCAATATTCAAAGTGCGAAGTTATTGTTTATTTTATAAGTCTAAATTTCATTAATTTTTTAACTTTTAACTAACGCGCTATATATCTTTTCAATCTCTCCGACTATTGTTTCCGCGTCGTATTTTTTCATGCATTCTTTCGCGTTTTGACCGAAACTTCCGCGCAATTCCGGATGGTCAATAAACTTCTTCATCGCTTCGGCAATCGCTCTGACATTTCCGGACTCAACGATAAATCCGTTTTTTCCGTTATCCACATACTCGGGAACGCCGCCCGCATTTACTCCGATCACGGGCAAGCCCAGCGCCATGGCTTCTAGAAAAACCAACCCTTGAGTTTCAATCGTTGAAGCGGAAACGAAAAAATCGCCGGCGGCAATCCGCTCCGTCAAATCATTATCGCGAAGCGTTCCGGTAAATTCCACGCTTTTGTCAATATTTAATTTTCTTCCCAATGCTTCCAATTTTCCCCTTTCCGGACCGTCGCCGATAACAATCAATTGCGCGTCAATTCCCCAATTCAGGATTTGCGCGAACGCCCTTAAAACAAGGTCGGTGCTTTTTTCATAACTTAATCTTCCAAAATGAATTATAGCAGGCTTATTCAAGTGAAATTTCTTTCGCAAGTATTCTTTTGATTTGTTGGTGGAAAAATATTTCAAATCAACGGGATTAGAAAGCACATGCACGGGCCGCCTCAATTTATATTGCAGCAATTCTTTGACCAGCGCCTTAGACGGGCTGATTACGGCATCGCAGCGATTATAATAAAATGAAAGGTAGCGCCTGGCCAAAGGCTTCATTATCCGATAATCAAGCTTCACATGTTTTAAAAATTCCGCCAAAAAACCGTGATGGGTCCCGACCAAAGGGATTTTTAAAAAATTTGCTGACATTACCGCTTCCCAGCCGATTCCGAATGTCGTATGCGAATGGATCAGATCGGGATTGAAACGGTAAACTTCATAAAGCGACGGCACAAAAGTGGGAATTCTTACTTGAAGTTCTTTGTAAGTAGGAAGCGCGAACGACGAAAACGGATAGACTTGGATGCGTTCATCAAGCTCCTTGGCTTTGATTTTTTTGCTTAACTTCTCGGCGTTAACGGTAAATATCGCGATACTATGGCCGTGTTTTGCCAGGACATTGGCGGTTGTCACGATAGACCGCACCACGCCATTGACCTGCGGCAAAAAAGTATCGGTAAAGATGGCAATACGCATAAATCTTAAGTCTTGAAACTTATATCTTGCATCTTGAATCTTATTTTAGAACTTAAGTATATCACACTTGACACTTTTTTCCAAATCCGATACAATGGTTTAGTATTTAGAAATTAGAAATTAGGATTTTCCAATGTTATGGCTCATACAAAGGCAGGCGGCTCTACAGCCTTAGGCCGCGATTCTCATGGACAAAGATTGGGAGTTAAAATCGCCGACGGCGCGTTTGCCAAACACGGCGCGATAATCGTCCGCCAGCGCGGCACGAAAATTCATCCGGGAACCAATGTGGGGCGTGGCAATGACGACACACTTTTCGCTCTCACCTCCGGCGTTGTCAAATTCTCCCAGCGCAAAAAAACCAAATACAATGGACAAAGGGACTGGATCACCATCGCGCGAGTGGACCCGGCCAAATCAGCCTCATAATTTTCAGACAATCAAAATAAAAACACCCCGTTTAAACGGGGTTTTTTAATACTAAAATCAGACTTCAATAATTCAATAATGTTTTAAGAAAATAATTCTGGTCGCACATTGTGCGATCGCACCATCTGCGACTAAACTATTTTTATCAAGAAACCTCGCGCTAAATAATATTCTGTCGTACATATGACGATCGACTGATGTACGACATTGAATCAAAATAAAAATAAAAAAAATAGTTTTTTAGTTTAAGTGCGGCCGTCGTTGACTAAAAACACTTAACAAAAATTATAATCTAAGAATCACAAAGATTCAAAAACTCTAAGACTATGAGTTCTTCGGTTTGCGAAGACAGAACACAAACTTAGCGTCCGAATCCAAACCAACAGGTCCCGCCCACCTGTCACTCAGCCATAAACCGTCGTCATCGCGTCCCAATTCGAAGGCGCCTTGATAGCCTTCAGAGCTGATGGTTTTTCTTGTGCCGACATACATTAATTCACCAATTGGCTGATTAGTATATTTCAGACGATAGGCTTGAGCGACTTCAACTGGGCACAACTCCAGTCCATATTCTTTTGCATGCTGGTAGATTTGATTGATTGTGACTTTTCTTGTTGTAAATCCTAAATCTGCGAGAGTAAGACGGATTAAAGTCAACACTCCGGTATTTTTACATGCAATAAAATCTCGGCTTTTGAGCGTAGCCTTAGAATAATTGGATAATTTAATGCCGGCTTGTTTCAGCTCACTTAATAATTGTTCAGATGTTTTTTTTCCAATTTCTACATATTCCCGGCGAATTTCCGTTCCAGGAAATAAGGCATAGATATGTTCAATATTCTCCGGCAGTTTTTGGAATATACCGGGTTCAAGTTGGCCGACATAGGCCTTAGTGTTTTCGTTGATGTCATCGGATGTACGGGCGATTTGCTCTCTAGAACATTCAAATATAGTCAGCATATCTTCTTCTGGGTTTCTTTGGGCGCGGAGCTCGGCGACGCGCGGATCTTTTTCATAGCCGAAACCCTCTATGGGCGCGTCTATTTCATAGAGAAAAATAAGGTCGTCTTTGGTAAGTTCCGGGTTAAGATAAGTTTTTTCTTCTGTTTTTTTGTCAATCTTGAAACAGAGTTCATACAATTCGGTGACTTTTTTCATATCCGCGTCTTTTTTGGCAAACGATTCGCCGTTTTTAATCGTTGCCAACCGCTCCTTGATGATGTCCGTCTTGGCAATTTCCGGGTCAATATCTTCATTGGAATTGTATGTCCCGCGCAGTTCATAAGCGCCCGTCTCCGGTTTTATGGCAATGGCGGCTCGTGGCCAAACCGGTTCTCCGGCGCGATTATTGGAGAAATACACCTGCACATCGCCTTGTTTAAGATACCCGCTCGCGTCGCCGATGTTGCCGAGACACAGAAACGCGCGCTTTCCGGCAAAGGCATTGACGAGTTCGCGCGGATCACTGCCCTGACTGAAAACGCGCCATTCCCCGTCGGTGATTTCAAGCGCCTTGTCTTTACTCGCTTCTTTGTCCAAATACCGCATAGCTTCGGCGTACATACTGCCGAAGTCTTTGTTTCTTTTCATCAAGTCAAGCAGTTCGGAGTGATACGAACTCTCGCGTCTCTTATGATGATGGACGGCTTCTAAAGCTCCCATAACCATAGCGAGGGCTTCGTGATCTATCTGGCGAAATGAGGCGGTGGTTGATTTTTCCCGGTCGCTGAAACGGTATGCTTTTTCATCAAATTTTCCCGTTTTCAATATCCCCTGCGCCACAAAATACTTAATATCGGCCGGATAATGACAGTCATCGTCGGCGAGGTGGTCAATCCAGGCGTCCAGACTTTTCCTTTGCGCTTCCTGCACATCGGCCACGGCCTTTTGCTTATCTTCCGGGCTGAATTCAATATCTCCTATTCCGCGCTCTTTGGCTAATTGTTTTTGATATTCAAAATAACTTTCGGGAAAATTTTCTTCTTTGACGATCACTGCCGGATATAGAAACTTTTCCTTAAAAATATCCGTTCGCCGTTCTCTGGTCTTTGCGTCCGGATGCGTAAAAATCTCTTCCAGCCGCTCAATATAAGCCTCTATTCGTCTTGAGCGATCTTCAAAAATCCCTTCTTCGCCAGTTCGGATCTCTTTCCTTTTGGCCGCGTCCTTGGCTTCTGATTTGTCTTGAACTTTGTATTGTTCCAAAAAGTGTTTTTCAAAGTTCTCCATATTCGCGCTATTTAATTTATCTTTCTATTTTCAACAGAGTATGTTGGATTATTTCTTTGATTTGCCGTTTAATTTCTGTCTGATTATTTTTTCAAACAAGCCTTGATGAAATCAACGAACAAAGGATGAGGGCTTAGGAAATGCGATTGGAATTCCGGATGAAATTGTACGGCGGCAAACCAGGGATGATCTTTCAGTTCAATAATTTCGGCTAAATTCTTTTTTTGGTAAATTCCGGAAATCACCAATCCGGCTTTTTCCAGTTTTTCCCGATATTCATTATTCAGTTCAAAACGATGGCGGTGCCGCTCGGAAATTACTGGCTGGCCGTATGCCGCATAAGCGCGCGTACCTTTTTTGAGTGCGCACGGAAAACTTCCCAAGCGCATTGTTCCGCCGTATTCCCCTTTTTTCATCAAATCCACCTGCTCGGGCAAAATATCAATGACCGGATATGGCGTTTTTTTATTCACTTCGGTCGTGTGCGCGTCCGGCATTTTGGCGACATTTCTCGCAAATTCAATAGTCGCCAATTGCATCCCGTAGCACAGGCCAAAAAACGGAATTTTTTTCTCGCGCGCGTATTTGATGGCTAAGATTTTCCCCTCCACGCCGCGCGAACCAAATCCGCCCGGCACAACAATTCCGTCAAATTTTGAAAGATTTTTTAAAGATTCCGGATCTTTTTCAAAATCCCCGCAATTGACCCAAGCCAATTCAATTTTCGATTTATTGGCATAAGCCGCGTGTTTTAAGGCTTCTATAACCGAAATATAAGAATCGGCCAAAGTGTAATCGCCAATCCCGAAATATTTTCCCACAATGCCGATTTTCACGGTTTTTTGCGACCGGCGCACTCCCTCCACTCTTTTGCGCCATTCGCGCACATCTCTTTTTTTAGCTACAAGCCCGAATTTTTTTAAAATCTTATCGGCAAACTTTTCTTTGTCAAAATTCAGAGGGACATCATACACGGAAGCCACATCGGGCGCCGCTATGATATCCTCCGGCCGGACATTACAAAATACGGACAATTTTTCCCGCCGCACATCGTCAATGGTTCTTTCAGCCCGGCACACGATAAAATCCGGTTGGATGCCGGATGAGTTTAATGTCCTGACCGCGTACTGGGTAGGCTTAGATTTCATTTCTCCCAATTTTGAAGGTATGGGCAGATACGACACGAGAAGGTTCAGTACATCGCCGGGATTTTTCAATTTCATCATCCGCGACGCTTCCAAAAATAAAATATTTTGGTATTCGCCTACCGTGCCGCCGACTTCAATGATCGTAATATCGGCTTTGTGTTTTTTTCGCGCCGCTTCAATTCGCCTGATCGCCTCCAAAGGAATATGCGGCACCACCTCAACGCACTTGCCGCCGTAATCCAGCGCCCGCTCTCGATCAATCACGGACCGATACACCGCCCCCGTGGTCATATAATTGTCTCTGGACAAAGTCGTATCCAAAAATCTTTCGTATGTGCCGATATCCTGATCAGTCTCCAGTCCGTCCGCCGTCACAAAAACTTCCCCGTGCTCGGTCGGATTCATCGTGCCCGCGTCCACATTGACATACGGATCAATTTTCAGGGAAGTCACTTTATAGCCTTTAGATTGCAAAAGCATGGCAATGGACGCCGATACGGTCCCCTTGCCCACTCCGGAGATCACCCCGCCCAAGACGAAAATATATTTTGGATTTTTTACCGGCATAATTAATCTTCTCTTTCCACGATCACGGTGATCGGCGCTTCCAGGCCGTGATTTAAATTCACAATCACCTCGTGATCGCCTAATTTCTTAATCGGATTTTTAATGGAGATCTGCTTTTCATCAACATTGATATGATGCTTTTTTATGGCTTCCGAAATTTCTTTCGCGTGCACCGATCCATAAAGCGTTCCGTCTTCCTGCGCTTTGGCTTTCACGGCGATTTCCAGCATTTCCAATTTCTCGGCCAAGGCTTCGGTCTTTTCCAAATCTTTTTGCGCGTCGCTTATTTCTTTTGCTTTGCGCTCTTCCATCACCGCCGCTCTTTCCGGCGTGGATATTTCCGCCAAATTTTGCGGCAGCAAAAAATTGCGTGCGTATCCGTCCGCCACTTCTTTGGTGTCGTATTTTTCTCCCAAACCTTTTACTTTTTTAAGCAAGATTACTTTCATATCGCTGATTTCATTATAGCAAATCAAAAATATTTTTCCAAGTTAGCCGCCGGCGGCCAATAATTCCAGCGCTTTGTCCATTTGCGGGTCTTTCTTTTCCTCGAAATCTTTATCCGAAAATTTCACTTCAACATCAGGCGTTATGCCCTTTTCGGAAATAGAAACACCCTTGGGAGTAAGCCACTTGGCCACGGTCAATTTCAAAGACGACCCGTTGCCCAAAGACTCCAATTCTTGCACCGAACCTTTGCCAAAAGTCTTGGTACCAACGATTTTCGCCCGGCCGTGGTCTTGGAGAGCGCCGGCTACGATTTCCGAAGCCGAAGCCGATCCGCCATTTACCAATACAACCGTGGGTATATCTTGAAATCGCGCGATGCCATTGCCTTTCAATTCTTCTTTTTTATCTCTTTTGATCTGCTCAATAACCACGGTCTTGTCGCCCGTCCAAAAACCGGCAATATCCACGGAAACATCCAAAAATCCGCCCGGATTATTGCGCAAGTCCAAAATTATTCCGTCCGGATTTTTTTGCAATACCGGCATTACGATCTTTTCAAATTTTGCGGCCGTATCGGCATTGAAATGAGAAATTTTTATGTAAGCAAACTTTTTTCCGCCCGCTTCTTTCATTTCCCATTTAACGCTCTCAATCTGAATCTTATCTCGGATGATATTAAAATCCCTGGGTTCGCTAAATCCCTCCCGAAAAATATTCAAAGTGACATTCGTCCCTTTTGTTCCGCGAATTTTACCAACCGCCTCGTCCAAATTAATATTCACCGTATCCTGGCCGTCAATCTTTAAAATCATATCTTCGGCTTTGAGGCCGGCTCTTTCGGCCGGCGTACCGGGCAGGGGCGCGATGATTGACAAAATGTTATTTTTATTAAACCCGATTTCCGCGCCGATTCCTTCAAAACTGCCGGATAATTCTTCATTGAATTTTTTTGTTTCATCCGGGGTGAAAAATACGGAGTACGGATCTTTGAGCGCGCCGACCACTCCCCGCACCGCTCCGTAGAATAAATCTTGATCAGTAACATTGTGATCCACGGCATCAAGCTTCACTTTTTGCCATACTTCCCAAAAAAGTTTGAAGTTCAAATCTTGCGGTACAACTGCGGAACCGCCTAAAGCAGTGCCGTCCAAACCGGAAGTGATCTGATCGGCCAAATCTTGTGCTTGTTTTTGCGTAGTGCCGACAAAAATACCTCCGCCGAAGCTCAGCACGGCGATTATAATAATGATGACGGAGGTAAGGTGTTTAGAAAAATTCATAAAATCAATCTATTTTGGCAATTGCCGCGCCCAGCGACCTTAACCTTTCGTCAAATCTTTCATATCCGCGCTCAACTATTTCCGCGTCGTGAATCACGGTTTCTCCTTCCGCCGCCAATCCTGCTAATATCAAAGTGGCTCCGGCGCGCAGATCCAGGCTTCTGATCTCCGTGCCATACAGAGGGGTGGCGCCGGTAATCAGCACGCGGTGCGGATCGCAAACTACGGCATTGGCGCCCATTTTTACCAACTCTCCGACATAGCCCATTCGTCCTTCAAACAAAGGATCATGGATCAGGCTCGTGCCGATGGCTTGCGTGGCCAAAAGCCCGAATGGCGCCTGCAAATCAGTGGGAAATCCCGGATAAGGCATTGTTTGCAAGCGAAACGATCTAAGACTGCCGTCGGTTGAGACGCGCAATTTCCCGTCGCCAATTTCAATCTGCACCCCGATTTGTTTCAATTTCAAAATAATCAAATCAAGATGAGCAAGATCAACCGATTCTATCTCAATGTCGCCGCGAGTAGCCGCTGCCGCGGCCGCGAATGTCCCTATCTCGATCTGATCCGGTATGATCGTATGTTTGGCGCCGTTTAATTTTTCCGCCCCATCCACCGTGATTTCATGCTGGCCGGAAAAAATTATTTTCGCGCCCAGAGAATTTAAAAATTTTATCAAATCCTGCACATGCGGCTCCACGGCGGCGCCGCGAATAATCGTTTTTCCGGAAATCAAAGAAGCGGCCATCAGCAAATTCTCCGTCGCGGTCACGCTGAATTCCGGCAGTATAATTTCTGCATTGGCCAATTTTTCCGCCCGCATTGAATAAGCGCCGCGATTGCCGTCCACTTCAATTTCAGCTCCCAAGGCCTTGAGCGCCGCAAAATGCGCGTCCAGCGGCCGATTGCCGATAATGCATCCGCCTGGCTCGGGAAAATTTTCAATGCTGCGAAATCGCGCGAGTATAGGACCAAGCAACAACACCGAAGAACGCATTTTTTTCACCGCTTTTCGATCCAATTTTTCAAGAGCAATATCCTTGCATTGAATTTCCAATTTATGCTCATCAAGCCAATTCACATCCGCACCCATTCCTTTTAGAATGTCCAATAAATTATTTACATCCCGGATTTTCGGCACATTTTCCAAAACGCATTTTTCCCGCGTCAAAAGAGTAGCCGCGATAATGGGCGTAGCCGCGTTTTTCGATCCTGAAATTTTTACTTTTCCCCGCAAAGGATTGCCGCCTTGGATGATGAATTTTGACATATTCAATATTGAGAAATTTACCTGTTTACTGTATCATATAATGCAATAACTGTCTATGCATCTAAATACCCGCCGATTAATCGCGGCCGCGTTTATCCTGGCATTTCTCATTGCGGCGCCGATCCTTGTTTTGTACACGGCCGGTTTGCGTTGGAATTTCAAAAAATGGTCTTGGCAGAGGACCGGCAGTATTTTTATTGAGACCAAGCCTAAAGGCGCGGATGCTTTTTTAAACGATGAAAAAATTAAATCAAAGACTCCGGCCATCATCAACGCGCTTTATCCGGATATTTATAATATCAAAATTGAAAAAGAAGGTCTTGTTTCCTGGGAGAGAAATATTGAAGTCTTGCCGGAAAAAACGAGTATTGTTGAAAATATCATACTTTTCCCGAAAGAAATTATAAAGCGGGAAAAAGCCGTTTATTCGAAAAATGATTCTCCGATATTAAAATCGAGTGGCGGATCTTTTGTTTACGAGGAAAATATTTGGAAATTTGAAGCGGCAAAAATCAATCCGAAAAGCGATTATATTTTGACGGAAAATCAACCTGACGATTCTAAAATATTGGCATCGGCCAAACATTTCGCAAATGTTTCCAATATCCCGAAAGAGGCGGCTGAAATTTTGGAAACCGACGGCGCGTCTTTTGCGGTTTTTAAGGACGAACAATATGGCTTGATCGTTGGATTAATAACCGATAATATTTTCAGCAAAATTGACTACTTGAAAAAAGCAGGCGATTTTTTTTGGAACGAAAACGATCAGATGCTGACCGTTTCAGACGACCTGGAGCTTCTGCAATACGAATTCGGCGAACAGCCGATTAAAAAAAGTCTGGTTATCCGAGGCTCTTCCGGCATAGACCGAATGCTGCCGATTCAAAATTTCTCCTATACGATGATTTTGCAAAACAGGCAGATAAAAATAGCGGAACACGGCTCTTTTGGCACCCATATAACGCCCCTCATTGATTTGGAGGCGGACGAAAAATTCATATTCTGGGAAATGAACAAAAAATTCAATATTTCAATTTGGACTCAAGCCGGAGAGAATCTGCGGAATTTTGAAATCAATCTGTTGAAATAATCAAACAAGTTTTTTCTTGGCTAAATTTTTCAATTCATTATTAAATTCGGCGATCGCGCTTTCAATCGCCGGATGAAAATTTTTGTGCATTCCCCGTTCTTTTACGATACTCCCCGCTTCAAGAAGCGAATCGTATGTGCCGGCATCCAGCCACGCGCCGCCGATAACCGTTGACCGCAGCTGTTTATTATTGAGGTAATGGCGGTGGAGATCCGTGATTTCCGTTTCTTTCCGCTTTGAGGGCGCCAATTTCTTGGCCGCCTCGGAAACGGTTTCGTCATAGATGTAAAAACCGACGATCGCATGATCGCTTACATATTTTTCCGGTTTTTCAACCACTTCAATCACCCGGCCTTGATCGTCAAATGACGCAACGCCGAATCGCTCCGGATCGGAAACTTTTTTCAAAAAAATATGCGCTCCGCCTTTAAATCCTTTCATTGTTTCCGAGAAATTATCTTCAAAAATATTATCGCCCAATATCATCGCGACCGAATCGCCGTCAATAAAACTCTCGCCTATGACAAAAGCTTCCGGAAGGCCCCTGGGCACTTTTTGCACCTCAAAATATATCTGAATGCCGTGATTTTTCAAAAGAGAACCGAGTAAATTCAAAAATTGGCCGCTGTGTTCCGGCGCCACTATCATAAGAATTTCCCGCACTCCTCCTTGGACAAGAGTATTAAGCGGATAAAAAATCATCTGCCTGTCATATACCGGTAAAAGCTGTTTGGATGTGGTGGCGGTAAGAGGAAATAAACGAGTGGCGGTTCCGCCGGCTAAAATAATGCCTTTCATATTTTTAAATACTCTTCTAGCGCTTCCTGCCAGCTTCTGGCCGGAGAAAGCTTGGTGTTTAATAATATTGAATATTTCGGCCTTTGAGCCGGGCGAGGAAACCGGCCGGCCGGCACAGGAATCAATTTACACGAAATATTTTTTAATTTCAAGGCCTCATCGGCAAATTCATACCAAGTGCAAGATCCGCCGTTTGTGCCATGATAAATCCCGTAGGGTATTTTATTGGCAACAATTTCTTTTGTGATCTTGGCCAAATCCGGCGCGTAAGTCGGCGAGCTCAATTCTTCGTTAACCACTTCCAACTCTTTCTTCTCTGCGGCTAAATTCAAAATCGCTTCAACAAAACTTTTTTTGGATCCATCTCCTATTCCCGGCTTCCCGAATAATCGCGACAAGCGAATTAGATAATATTTTTCTCCGATCTCTCGCAAATATTCTTCTCCTTTGGCTTTTGACTTTGCGTAAACGCTTTGGGGATTTATTGCGTCGCCTTCTTTGTGTCCGTTTTTTTCAATTCCCTCAAAAACATAGTCAGTGCTGAAGTGAACAAATGTCGCCCCGATTTCTTTTGATACAAACGCCAAATGCTTTACCGCTTCGGCATTTACGGCAAAGGCTGAATCTTTATCTTCTTCGGCTTTGTCCACCGCATTGTAGGCTGCGGCATTTAAAATTATATCCGGTCGCAATACCGCAATTTTTTGAAAAACTTGAGTCTTATCGGTAATATCTAAATCTTTCCTATCCCAAGCGATTACAATGTGATTGGAAAATGTCTTTGCCAATTCCTGACCAAGCATTCCGTGAGAGCCTAAAATCAAAACTTTCATACTTGATACTGTTTCTTGTAGTATTCCAAATATTCTCCGCTTTTGATTCTTTTCCACCATTGCTCATTTTGTTCGTACCAGTCAACAGTCTGTTTTATTCCCTGTTCGAAATTCACTTCGGGCTGCCAGCCGAGCTTGCGGAGTTTAGTTGAATCAATGGCGTATCGCCGATCGTGTCCGGGACGGTCTTTGACATGATCAATGCTTGATTCGTCTTTGCCTATTTTTTTTAACAAAATTTTTGTAATTTCAATGTTAGGAATTTCATTTCCCGTGCCGATATTGTAGACTTCTCCGATTTCTCCTTTTTGTAAAATCGCATCAATGGCGCGGCAATGATCCTCCGTGAAAATCCATTCACGCACTTGTTGGCCATCACCGTACACCGGCACTTTTTTATTTTCCAGAAGATTGGTGATAAAGAGCGGTATTAATTTTTCCGGATATTGATACGGTCCGAAAAAATTGCAAGAGTGCGTCACGATTACCGGAATACCGTATGTTTTAAAATAAGAGCGACAAAGATGGTCTCCGCCGGCTTTGGAAGCGGCATAAGGACTATTCGGCTCAAAAGGACTTTCCTCGGTAAATTTACCATTATTGATGCTTCCAAAAACCTCGTCCGTAGAGATTTGAATGTATTTTTTAATATTATATTTTCTGGCCGCTTCCAAAAGCGCGTAAGTGCCTAAAACATCGGTCGTAATAAACGCCTTGGGATCTAAAATAGAACGGTCCACATGAGTCTCGGCCGCGTAATTTATAATCACATCAATATCTTTTACAACTTCATCAACCAATTTCTCATCGGCAATATCGCCTTTGATAAATTTATATCGGAAATCGTTTTCAACTTCTTTCAAATTCTCCAAATTTCCCGCATAGGTCAATTTATCCAGATTAACTATTTGAATATCGGGATAATTTTTTAAAAAATATTTTACGGCATTGGAGCCCATAAAGCCGGCACCACCGGTAATCAGTATTTTCATATAAAAACCGTATTAAAAATCTAATTAACAATGTTTTGTGGGTGACGCATTTCGGGGGACCCCCGACAAACGCGCAGTGTTAACGAGCATTTGGCGGGGGTGAAATGCGGCAGGACCCGCAATGTTATCTATTTTTAGTTGCCCAATCAAAATTTATTTCCTGATCGTTCCATTCGATTCTTTCTTCGTCCGGATTTTGCGGATCATAACACTCAGTCGTGTGATACAAAAGACAGACTTTCTCATTTCCCAAGACGCGATAGCCGTGCGCCACAAAAGGCGGAATAATAATTAAAACTCTGTTTTGTTCGCCCGCGCAAATCACTTGAGTTTCTTTGTGAGTCGGCGAATCTTCGCGCATATCGTATAAAACCACCTGCGCCATTCCCTTTATTACAAACCACAAATCCCACTGAATTTTGTGCCAATGAAACGCCTTGATCACTCCCGGATAAGTTTCAGTATATGAAGTTTGTTTGATCGGAATTTTAAAATCATCAGCCGCTTCTTTAAACACTTCGGTAAAAAATCCTCGATCATCGGGAAAAATTTTTAACGGTTTAATTTTCACTTGGTTTATCATAATCGTCCTCCATTAACAATAATATTGACATTAATAAAATTATTATGCCGGAAATTATGGAAATTGCAAGTCCTAATTTTCCTAAATCTTTAGTTTTAAAATAAATCAACCCGCCGGCAATGACGCTTAGTATGACAATGAAAACAATATCGAGCGCTCTGATTTTATTTTTTGCTTCTTTTTTCTCGCCTTCTTGGTTTTCTTCTTTTTGGGATACAACCGTGAAAACGCCGCTCCCCACCACAATCCCCAATAATATATTCATACTGAAAAAACCCGACACGAATCCCGGAAAAAAATCTTCAATCAAATAGAATAAAAGATACGATAAAAGAGAGATTTTAAAAACCTCGGCGATAAGTTCTCTGACGATTTTCCAAATCAATTCAAAAGTTTGCAGGGTCATAATTTATATTTTGTTTTTACTTTTGTCCATAAATTAAAAATCGTAATCGGCTCTTTGGCGAATTCCACTTCTATCTTCCGCAATTTTAAAAACCTTTTGTTTTCCGGCAGGCCGGGAATTTGTAAAATAAAATTATATTGCCCTTTATTGTCGCGATATAATTCTTTTCCGGAAAATTCGGCTTCGACTTTTAGCCAACCGTCACCAAAATCAGTCAATTTCGGATACTGCGCGACAACATAATTGATATTTTCCGGCACATCCGCTCCCAAATTCAAGACCGCGCCTAAATCAGGATTGAAAAACTGTCGGCTGTCGAAAATAAAAAATCCGTCGGTTGACAAATAAACATCACTCTTAGGAACAGCGATGGGCAAAAGCCCTAATTGAGTTTTACTTCTTTTCAATTCGTAATTTTTATTGACTTCTTTAATAGTCAGAGACTTTTTGTCAACTGTCATGGTCTGAAGAGCGCTTTTGTGGCTCGTGCGCGCCGAAATGATTGATCCGGAATACAAGATATCGCTCGACCTAGAAACCACACCGTCTAAAACTTTATATTCATTATCATCGGCAAAATAGAGATGATCTTTAAATACCACCAAAGATTGGCGGGTGGAAATTTTTTTTATGAAAATATCGTCGTCTTTGGCTTGAATGGATATGGCGTAAACCCCAAAAGCCGGCTTTTCCAAATAAATATCCGCTTCTTTCGGATTTTTCACGACTCCGCTTGCCTTGGAAATTCCATCGTCTTCCACTTTTTTCTCAAGAACTTTGTTGCCATTGCGCGAAACTATAATACTGAAATTATCAGCGCCTTTATGCCGATTGATGTCTTGAAAAACGAATTTAAAATCCAGCGGTTCATTTTCAATATAAGTAATGATCTCGTGCGGTCCGCGCAAAGTATTATTGATTTCCAATCGTTTGTCGCTTGGCTTATAATCTTTCAATCTGATATGATCGCTTAGGTCATAATTGTGCGCCCTCACTTCGTCCAACGGCGGCAAATTATTGGCAAACTCATCAATGCTTGAATATTTTTTTACCGGTTTTTTATCAACTTTTTTAATATCCTCATTCTTATTGTTCGGTTCTTGATTCTTAATGCTTAATACTTGCTTCTCAATCTCTTCCGGCCGCGTGAATAAATACGAATCATTTTCCTTAATCACTTCCCAGTCTTTCTCCAATTGCTCAATTAAGCTGTTATACGAAAAAACATTTTTAAAAACATAAGCGCCATTGGCCGCCTGAAGGCCAAAATTAAAAACCGGCTGATTGTCGGGATTGGAAAATTCGGCTGTTATTTTCGCTTTGGCAAAGGGCCGAGAAGTTTTGATTGTAAAATAAATCGGATCGTGGTTGATCTGGCGGTATCGATCGCCGTCTTTGGTAACACCTATTATTTTGTCCGTCTCTTTTGTGGCAAAGGCGGCTACGAGCTTTGAACATTTATCCGCATCGCATTTTGCAGACAAAATCCCTCGCGGCGCAAAATTCTTGTCAAAAAGCCAAAACACAAGCAAGACGGGAATTAACCATAAAACAACCTTGATAATTTTAACAACTTTGTCAATCATAGATTCATAAAAACGCAAAGCGCAAAACTAAAAACGCAAAATTACAATTCTAAATTCAAAACTTTTATTTTTTAGCTGTTGTTTTTCGCTTTTCGTTTAATTGTTAACTACAGAACTCGTTTATAAAATCAATAGCTAATTCTATACAGCGCCACATCCGTACTAACCTTCATCTCCTTCCCGATTTTAAATCCAAAACTTTCCAGCTTGTTCAATTTTTCCGACTGGCCGGAAAAATCCAAAATACTTATGTAGACCGGCGCTTTTTGCAAAATCTTTTTCAATTGCTTGGCTTTTTTGTTAGTGTTAATTTCGGACGCGATTACCTTAAATTCGGGAAAAAATATCTTATCGGCTTTTCCCGAAACAATTACCGCGTTTGACTCAATCGTTCTTTTGGCTTTTAGCGCAACTTCCTTGTATTCTAATGTATTTTGCCTCACTTTGGCAAGCCCCACATTGCGCTCCAACACTGCGGACGAGACAGAAAAAATAAACAGAATGATAACGAATAAACACATCAAAACACTCTGCGTTGATCTGCATATCCATCTGCGTTGATCTGCGTAACGGTAAGAAATTATAGAAAGTCCTTTTTGAAGAAGGGTCAGTATCGCTAAGGAAGCAAACGGCAGCCCGAATATGTAAATCGGCAGCCAATACCGCGCGTATGCCTGCTCTAAGCTCACCAAATTTGATCCTAAAATATTATCGTTAATTTTCCATGAGCCGTAATAAATTAAAAGATAGATACTCAAAAACAAATAACCGATAAAGTAAATCAATATTACTCTTTTATCTGACGATCGTCGAACAGAAGAGTAAATGAAGTTAATTATTCCATTTCTGAAAAATAAAACACAACCGAATAAAGTAAGAAGCGCGAATGGCCAAACAAGAACAACGCCATAATTCCAAACATTGGCGAAAATATTATCCCAATGTATGCCAAACGGAAAAATCGCTTTTTCAAAAAGACCGGAAATGTCGTTAAATATTTTTGCAAAAACATTAGCGCTGCCGGCGGCTTTGGCGGCCGCTTGTCCCGCTACCTCCGCCCTTTCCGCCCCGACCGTATAAGAAAAAGTCAAAGCATTGCCGTACAATTTATTATTTTGATAAAGAATCGGGATCATTGAAATGATCATTCCAATCAAAGCGATCCAGATGCCTATCCGCCAATCAATCTTTTGTCTATGAAAAATTATCAGCGCAAGCAAAATTATTCCCACCCAAATAATTTCTGAAGTTCGCACCGCGATAGCTCCCCCTATAAACAAACCGGCCAACGCATAATTCGCATAATTCTTAATACTTGATCCTTGATACTTAACATTATTTGTATTATGGGTAATTAGGGTTCTCGTCAGAAAGTAGAACCCGAAAATTAATAGATCTAAAAATAAATCATTGTGAAACATCCCACGCGCCGTGTAATACCAAAAAGCCGGGTGGATGGCCATAAGACCGGCGGAGATGATAGCCGTGCGGCGATCAAAAATCAAAATGATTAATTTATAAAAAACAAAAACCGCGATTGCGGAAAACAGAGGCGTCAAAAACAAAATTATCCATTTGCCTAAAAACCATCCGATCGCGCCATACAAAAGCGGCATCCCAAAAAAGCTCCCGGGCAAAAGCGCGTCTTTCTGAACCATTATGCTCCGAGGTACTACAATCGGCGCCGCGCCATTGAGAGGCTCCGCCACCTTGAAAAACAAATTACCGGCAAATTGCCTGATAAAATAAAAATTAGCCGTCTCGTCCGGCGAAGTGAATTTACCCGGACTTTTAAAAGCCAAGAAAGAATAGAACAAAAACAACAAGACAAAAAACGACAGGAAAATAGCGTTTGACTGAATTTTAGCCATAATAACAGTTTACTGATTACGCGGTTATTGTCAACGGCCGCAATTCTATGCTTATCCGCTCTTTGCCGCGCAATAAATCCCACACCACAGCTTTACGTTCGGCACTAATATATTCCTTCGGGTTGCGTTGGTATTCATTCCTGCGTTTAAACGCAGAATTTTCTATAGTTGCGCGATAAACAAATTCACATGTTAACTTGCGATCGCATGTTAATATGTGAATTCAAAGTTATCCACAGACAGCTCCGTTGACAAAATCAACTAAGTCTGTAAGATGATGAAATAATATCGGAGGGTGCATGGAAAGGGGGTGAAGATATGGAATTAGTAAAAACAAAAAACACATCAGAAGACGCGGTGGCTGTATTTTTCGTCGTCGGTATACTTTTCATCCTTATTTTATCATTGGGAATTACTTGGTATTGTCTTTATAAGGGATATACTAATGTTGAATGGGGGTCAGTGTATAATTCATACGCCGTTGTTAAATGCGTAAAGTAAAAATCGTTAAAGTCATCCCGCGTCACGGGCGCAAGCCCATGGCGCGGGATAGAGAAATATGTCTCTGAAAATTTTAAACATTCAAAAATCTTTCGGCAAGACTGAAGCGGTTAAAAATATTTCATTTGAAGCCAAGGGTGGAAAAATCACCGGCTTGATAGGTCCGAACGGCTCCGGCAAAACAACCACGCTAAATATCATCACTTCCGTTGTCATCCCTGACAAAGGAGATGTTTCTTTGTTCGGCGTCAAGCAGGCCGAGAATATTGAACAGTTAAAAGCAAAGATCGGATATGTCCCGGACGAAATAGCGATTGCTTACAAATTGACGGGCCGGGAATTCATTAAATTCACCCTGCGGCTTTTTGACGCGTTTGACGAAAACCATAGAAAGTTCGCGTTTGAACTTTGCGAGCTTTTTCAGCTCTCCAATCGCCTTGACGATTTTGTTGAAGAATACAGCCATGGAATGCTTAAAAAACTTCTTTTGATTTCAGCGGTCGCGCACACGCCGCCGCTTTTGGTGCTTGACGAGCCGTCCAACGGACTTGATCCGGAAATGGCCATACTTCTAAAATCATTAATCAAAGAATACGCCATGCTTGGCAATATCGTGCTTTTATCCACCCATCACCTTGAATTTTCCGAACAGCTTTGCGATGAGGTTATTTTAATTCAAAAAGGGCAAATAATCGCCGCGGGTTCGCCTCAAGAACTGAAAATTAAAACCAATCAGCCGTCTTTTGAAAAAGCGGCGTTTAACATTTTTAATTTCAATGACAAACTGGAACATCTTAAAAAAATCTTTTCTCGTCTCCCGGCTTCAAATCGCGTCGCTTAAAAACAGCGCCGCGGCTATTTTAAAATCGCAGCCGATTATTTTAATTTTGCCGATTATCGGAACAGCGGTTTATCTTTATTTTATCGCAAAAATCCCCGACTGGTCGTTTGACATTATTAATTTCGCGGCGGTATTATGGCAAAATAACGCGCGCGAACCTTTGCTGCAATTAAATTTTATTCTGTCAATTTTTTTGCTGATTTTTTCGTTTTTTTTCTTTACTTTGTTTGTTCCGGAAAAAAAGGCGCCGCTCTGGCTGCACGGCCTGCCCTTGAAAAACAGCCGGCTCACCCTGGGAAATACGCTTGTTTCTTTCGGTTTTTTTCTTTTATTGACGCTCCCGCCTATTTTCATAATCGCCGGCATATTAAATATTTCCGCTTCATCCGGCGGCAGTTTTGTTTATTCGCGCGGCTTATTGGGGACTGCTTCTTTTATTCCTTGGATTATCGCGGGGTTGTATTTATCGCGTATTTTGCGCTTCGGCATCCCCAAAACAAATCGCGGTAAAATTATTTTTATTAGTTTTATGGCATTGGCCGCCGCTTATTTTTTAATCGGAATTCTGAATTTCCAAAATTTTTTGCATCTCTCGCCCAGCGCTATTTTTCCTATTCTGGTTTTCGCGCCGTCGTTTGATATTTTTCTTCTCGCTCTTGCGTTATGGTTTGCTTGGATAATGTTCGGCGCTGTCTTATTTTCATCCGCCGCTTCAGTCGGACGATTTCATTCTCCTTACTCCAAAAAACCGTCTATTTTTAAAAATTTCTTAAAAAATTCGGATGACGATTTTTATACGCTGGCTTTTAAAAGGCTGCTTCGCCACAAAGAAATATTGCTTACGCTCATACTCTCAATTTTCGTTATGTCGGCAAGCATTTTCATGGTGAATAAAGCCGCGATACAGGGCATTTCGGCCGGCAATGATATTTTTACAATGATTGTTATTTTAGGCATCAGTTCCGCCATTCTCATACCGACCATTGACAATAGTCTGGGCTGGCTGTGGGCTTCGTCGCCTCAAGGACGCAAAAAACAATTCAAATCCTATCTTTTGGCGTCGCTCGGCTTATTTATTTTTTTCTCTTTCTTAATGACCTGGCCGATGATCTTTAATCTCGTTTCCGGACTTTCTTTTCTTCATTCAATTATTTTATTTATTTTTTGCCTAAGCATTGGAATAATGATCGCGATTTTCGGCAATGTGAAATTAAGCGGTTCGTTTTCCATGCTCGCGCTTTCCATTATTTACGCGCTGATTATCGGCGGCGCAGTGTGGTCTTTTTCTTTTATCGGCGGAAAATTCGGCCAAACTGCATCTGATATAATAGCGGTCTTACTCGCCATTATTCTCTTTTATCTTGCTTGGAAAAAATTGGAAAAAAAACAATGGGAAGATTCGTATGACTTTTAATGAATTAGCAAAAAAACTCGTCTTCGCCACAATAACCGCCTATTGGCCATTGTGGGTTTTTGGCATTATAATAATTTTAATTGACTTTTTTATTCTCAAATCAAAGACTCAAACATTCATCATCGCCATTTTGACATTTACCGCCGCGGCCGCGATCTTTCACGAAATGGGACATATTATCGGAATAAAAATAATCGCCAAGCTCCCCTTCGGCTCAATTCAAATAACATCCCGATTGTTTCAAATTACGCTCAATCACCCGCCGGTTGAAAAAAATTTTTGGATGATCGTCGTTTCCGGATCTTTGATGAATATTTTGATGGGCGCTGTCGGTTGGTTTATCATGCCGGACGCTTCTTATGGTTTTATGTGGGCGATATTTCAGATCTCTTTCGGAATTATCAATCTTATGCCGTTTTCTCCTGATGGAGAAAAATTATTAGCTTAATATCAAAATAAAAAAACAAGTATGAATATTGGATCTCAAAAATTATCAAAAATTTCCGCCGCCAAATTGATTTTCGCGTTTTTTATCGGCGCTTTTATCGCGCTTATTATTGCCGGCATCTCTTTTTTCGCGGTTATCGTCATCGGAGACAGCGCCATCGGCCATTCCTTCAAGATCGGAGGAAACAATTGGTGGACGATGATATTATCGTTTACAAAAAGCGATGACGGATTTTCCGCCGGTTTTGGCGGCGGAGCGATTTTAATAATTATCGCCGCAGGATTATTCAATGGCGCCGCGTCCGCATTCCTGCAAGCGCGCAAAAATAAAAAAAACGCGGACCAATCGCGCATAATTTAATAATTATTTAAAAAATCTTGCGCCGTATTTATGCCATGGCTTAAATCCTGCGACAAAAAATATTACATCTTTTCAAACGATCGCAAGTTAACATGTAAATTTGATTTTTACTTTAAATCAAATTTATGCCGCAGATCAAGACCATTGTCTATGTCTTTCGCTATTAAAAATCGCACATATTGGCGCAGGTTAAACAACTCAACGATAAAATCAATTTCGTTCTTGCATTCATACGGAAAAATAAAAACGCTCCGCTGGAGCGGATAAAAATCCAATCGGCGGAGCATCCCGGCCAGAGCCATCCGCTCGCGCTTCAAACATTCGGGAATATCAAAAATAACCAGCCGCCACAAACCGTCCCATTTTACCGGCTTCTTTATCTTCATTTTGTTCGGATGATATTGCAACACCCTTTTCTTTCCTTCGTCCGTCAATTCAAGCATTAATGTTCCGTCGGAATTTTCAATACAGTGAACGACTCTTGATTGATACAGCCTTTTGATAGAATCACGCAACGCCCGGTGATTTATATTTTTCCATTCCTTTGAAGCACTCTTAATAATGCGAAAGTGGGCGCCCGGTCTCCTTGTAAGCGATAAAGCGGCTCCGGCCGTCAAAAGAAGAATGACTTTTTGCATCACCGGTCCCATTTTTATCGCGCTGTCCTTGTTTTTATTTTTTATAACTGAATCGTCCGGCATATTATTAAATTCTCATTTCTAATTCATTGTTTAATTATACCATTATAACACAAACTTACATCTTTTCAAGCGATCGCAAGTTAGTGTGTGAATTTGGAAAAGATTGAAGATTAAAGAAATATGTTTTTAAAAAATAAGGGCTCGGAGTTGTAAAAAACTCACGAGCCCTGAATGTACTAGTCGTACCAAAAAGAACAAAATAATTAGCGATTTTCTGAATCGGCTGGAACGGCCACGTATTCGGGGCCGTATTTTTTTACAACCGAATCATTGGCCGCAAGAAAGTCCTTCGCTTCAACGAGATCATTGATCTCTTTAGCGTAAGGATTTTCCAATCCCCCGCGGCGGATTACCATGAACTTTTCCATAATGACCTCCCTTCTTATGGATTAACCAGATATCTTCCGTCTGTGACGCCCCATCCCTGCATCCACATTTCCGGAGTGGCGCGAACAAACGAAGATCCGGTGGAAAGAGCGACGACAAAATCGCTCGTTGTGGGGTCATACAGACCGA
>SCPX01000073.1 GCA_004298615.1 Patescibacteria group bacterium
GGGATTGATTGCTTAATCCTGACGGAGTGGTTGGAGCCACGAGTCCAGCTGCCAAAGCCGCGTTCGGAAGCAAAGTAATTGCCAAAATACTGACATTTTTTAAAAGTTTTTTCACAATATCACCCCCTTTCAAAGTAAAAATAATAAATAATTAATCAAACAAACTTATTCACATTTAATGTAAGTATAAAACATTTTTCAATACTATGTCAAATGCATGTATTAAGCCATAATCTTTTTGCACTCAATATCGCTTCGATTACCTTAGAAAACCGCCTTTTCGGTCATCAATTCAATAGATGAGCGATTATCGCGTAAAATTGACGCATTTTCCACATAATCAATCTCCGTTTTTAAGTCCTGTGAAAATCGAGCATATACTGTCTCAAGCGATTTGGGTGCCTCGCTGTTCACCAGATCAAGTTCATTTATTGCCGCGATTATTAAAAAATTATAAGTATCGGGAACGCGGAAAGAATAAACATTGGGGAAAACATCAAAAAGAGTGGCAATAGAGCTTTTGTATAAAAGCGTTTCTCTTGAAGCTGAATTCAAATTCATAACAAATATGCCGCCGGGCATTAAATGATCTTTTGCAGTCTGGAAAAACTCAACAGTGAGCAAATAAAAAGGAATATACAATTGTTCTTGATAGGCGTCGGCAAAAATGGCGTTGTATTTATTTTTTGTGTTCGCCAAAAAGGTCCTGCCGTCTTCAATGTGTATGTTCAGCGGTTGTTCATCCAGAGCGAAGTATTTTTTAGCCGATTTCACGACTTCAGGATCGATTTCCACGCCGTCAATATTGATTATCTTTGAGTCAGGCTTAAAAGCAAAAATCTCTCGGCTTACCGTACCTCCGCTTAAGCCGATAATTGCGATATTAAGATCGTTATTATTAAGAAAAAAGGGCATAAGCGCCAGATAATCAGCATATCCGCCGGTGAGGATTTTATCAGGATGATAACTTGATTGTTGAATGTGGTTAGCGTTGGTTAATATTTTTCGCATACCGTCACTCTCTTCAATCACGCGAAAGTATTGATACCAAGTTTCTTTTTTTTCAAGAATCTTGAAGGAAAATGGGGAAGACGAACCAAAGGCTTTTTCTCCGGTAAGAACGGCGATGAGCGCGGCGGCGATGAGCATGCAAAAAACAGTGTAAATATTTTTTTTCGAAGACTTAAACAAAAATATGCCTGTCATCCCAATCACTATTAAAATTATCCCGATTGCCAATATTGAAGTTCTGGAGCCGATATATGGAATCAAATAAAAAGAGCTTCCGAAAATTCCCAAAACGCTCCCGATTGTTGAAAAAGCATAAAGCGATCCGATTGTTTCGCCGGCCGCTTTTATGTCTTTTACCATTACGCGCGCCGCAAACGGGCTGACCATTCCCAAAAGAATAATCGGCGCTAGAAAAAGAAAGGAGGTAGCGAAAAATGAACTTATTATTATTGAAACAAAAAACTGGCCAAATGTTTCTCCCGGCGAAACAAATTTTAAGAAAATATCTAGGAAAAAAGGGATGAAGGTTGTTAAAAATCCGCTCGCGGCAGTTATAAAGAATAGAACCTTGGGAAAGGGATGTTTGTCGGCCAATTTCCCGCCCCACCAATATCCAACCGCCAAACCAATCAGTACAACTCCGATTACATTCGCCCAAACAAAAATTGACGCTCCAAAATACGGAGCAAAAAGCCGCGATGCGATCATCTCCAATGCAGTGACGCTCGCGCCGGTGATAAAAACGAATCCGTACAAAAAACGAGTATAAATCATCTTTTATTAAGCGCCGTTTACCGCCCCGATAACAAAATTAACCACTGCCCAAGAAATTATTATAATGATCAGACCGATAATGCTGGCAGTTAATATTCTTTTTGCTTCGCTCACCGTGTCTTCATTGCCCGCCGCCGTCATCCAGCGAAAACCGCCGTAAACCGTCATTGCGAGAGCGATAACGCCGACCAAAGTCAGGGCCGCGTTGATTATATTAGCCAGGGCTTGATTCAGATCACCGCCGAATAATCCGGTATCGGTTGGCAAATTCTGCGGCTCTACGCCAATGGCATCGGAAACAAAACTGACAATGGAAAGCGATGTCAAAACAATAAGCAATCCGACTATTGACGCGGTGAGAATTTGTTTGGACTTCCTGATTCTTTCCTCATTGCCCATTGAGGTCATCCAATAGTAACCTCCGTAAATTAAAAATCCCATCACCACAAGAAAGAGTATGTTAAGAGACGCATCAAGTATGTCAATCAATATCTGCTGGATAGTCTTGGCCGTGTAAACATTATCCGGTATGCATCCCATCGGATTGCCGGATGTCGCATCGCATACGGCATGAGCAATATTATTATTATTATTTACAATTACAGACAAAATAAAAAAAATGAATATAAAAAAAATAAAAAATGTTTTTTTTGTCATACTTATCCTAATTTTTACAAATAGAAATTATTTATACTTATAGTTAACTGTCTTTACTTAATAAGCGCTCATCTCGGCTACTGACACCAACAAGAGCAATCAGGCCCTTGCGCTGAACAACTTCCTGTGCCATCATTTAAACTACATGCCCAATTGGTTCCGGTAGCGCATGAGATCGAAGAGCTAGAATCTGAACTCGATCTTATCGCTCCAGTAATCCCCTCCATAATAAATGTCGTGATCGCCAAAGCGGCTAAAACAATGATCAAGCCGATAAACGCGCTTGTTAAAATATCTTTGGCTTTTTTCACCATTTGCTCGTTGCCTCCTGATACAAGCCACAAATAACCGCCGTATAAAATAAAGACGAGGATGAGGATGCCGAGCAAACCAAGCAAGGCTCTGATAATGTTTCCGACGAAAACAGATATGTCTGTATTTCCCGCTCCCGCGGCAGAGCCGGTTATTGCGAGACCACCAAACGCATCATCTATCCCTAGCGCGGAAGCAAAAAACGGTATTATAAGTAAAGGCATTACAGATAATAATATTGAAAATTTCATACTATCCTTTTAGACCGGCAAACAAATAATTCAAAAACGCGTAACTGCCGAAAATCACGGCTAGACCGACAGTAGCCCAAGTAAGAGTACTTTTGGCCCTCTGTATTCTCTCGTTTTCGCCTTGAGCCGTGAGATAAACCACGCCGCCATAAATAAACATCAGGAGAGCGATAGATCCGCTTAATCCAAGAATGCCCTTGATAAGCCGGCCGATGAAAATGCGGGGATCATTCATATCATCACCCAGAGGATTTTTAAGTTCGGCCGCAAAAGCGAAATTAACGGCACTAAAAAATAAAATAACGCCAATAAATACTATAAAAAATATTAGAGATGATTTAAAAAATGCTAATTTATGTTTATCACTCATAATCATTTAGGCAGACAGCAAACAGTATTATTGCCGCCCGGGCAAAACTTATATTTAATTGACGATTCCTGACATTGATCCGATGAACGGCAACTGTAGCCTGTGCTTCCATAAGTGGTCTCACACAGAGAAATGCAATTTCCATTACCATCGCAAGTGGCATTGATAGTGCCGTCAAGATTGGTTCCACAAGTGGTACCCTCGGCTTTATCTTTGCAAGCGGAATCGCCTGATGAATTATTGTCTGGAACGGCAATTTGAGTCTGGCTTGCCGTGCATGCGACTGTCGCCCAATTAGTTGTATTATCAAAAAGCTTAACATCATTTAAATTAACTTTTTCTCCTGGCTTGACTAGAAACATCGCCAAACCGTAATTTATCACCATCCAGCTAGCTAATACGATTATAACACCTTTTACCGCGTTTATCAAAGCGTCTTTGCCTTTTTGCACCTGATCCGAGTGTCCGCGGGAAGTGAGCATTAAAAAACCGCCGTAAACAAATACCAAAAGCGCAGCCGAACCTAGCGTCCCAAGCATTATTTTGGTAATATTTATCCCCACGCCAATGGCATCGCAAACATTGCACGGACCTTCTGTTGCTATTTCTGCGGCTGTTCGTTTCGCGCAGTCCGGGACAAGCGATGGTAAAGCTGCCGCATTCGATGCAACTGGACTAACCAGCAAAGCGAGAAAAATTATAACAAATAGATATTTTTTAAAAATTGTTTGATTTTCCATTTTAAAATAAATTAAAAACTGTAAAAAGATACAAGTTTCAAAATACAAGATGTATGATCAGAATGTCTGATTCACCCTCTGGGCCGCGGAATTTAGAGCCTCTTGAATGGGGCTCGTGCCGTCCAAAACCTGATTGATCATTTCTTTGAAAATATCCTCGGCCGCGGCCGGATTTTTACCATGATACCAATTTTGGGCCGTAAGCGCCGATAGAGCGAATACGCCTTTTTCAGGATCTTCTTTGTATTTGTCTATAAGACTCCGCAAAGCCGGCGGCCGGCCGGTCTTGTCAGCGTAGGCGCTGGCCGCTTTTTCATTGCCGGCCGCGAATAAAATAAAATCCCAGGCAACATCCGGATATTTTGTTTTTTTAAGCGGCGTTTCTACCCAATAATTGGCGTAATTTATCTCATTTATCGGATCAAGCTGGGGCATGGGAGCGATCCCGATATCAAGTCCGGGCGCTTTGGCTTTCAGTTGCGGCAAATGATAAGCGTATCCGAACA
>SCPX01000010.1 GCA_004298615.1 Patescibacteria group bacterium
TTCCTTTTTGCCCGCCCGAATGTTCATTTTGGCGCGCGCCTACCCGCCGAAGCATTGGCGCAGGCGGGCCAGGCGCGCCGTCAGTTCCGTTCAAAATAGGTTCGAATTTGGTCATATAAGTGCACAAATCGCGTCTGCGAAATTTGTGCCGAGTAATTTGTGTTACAATTTCAAAACGCCCAGGTGGTGAAATTGGTAAACACGCAAGCTTCAGGAGCTTGTGGAAGCAATTCCTTGGAGGTTCAAATCCTCTCCTGGGCACCATTTAGGAAATTGCAAGTTGGAGACAGCCGCCTCGCTTCGCTCGGCGACTAATTTGTATTCAATTTTGGGGGAAGAAAATTTTTTAATCCAAAAACTCATAGAATTTAGACTATAAGAACAGCAGAAATGCTGGTTTTTTGTTTGGACTTGACTTCTAGTGAGGAATATGCCATACTTATAATAGCGTAATAATCGAGCCATAGTGACTCGATCGCATATTCCAAACTGAAAGAAAGGAGACAATCCATGAAGAAGCGGATTCTTGCAGTGATGTGCGTTCTGGCTTTGGCGTTCTTTATCACCAGGTGCGATAAGTCGGAAGCTATTCGCAAACATGAAGAGAACCGGCGAGTGCAACACCTTCATAGTATTCAGAGGAACGCCAACAAGGTCGTTGGTAGTATCCAGTACATCAAGGACACGCGGACCGGCCTCTGCTTCGCCTACTACTGGGGCGGCGCGTCCGACAGCGGACCGGCCCTCGCAACGGTTCCGTGCGAGGTGATTCCGCCTGAGTTGCTCACGACAGCGAAGTGAAGCGCCTTCAACAAAAAAAGGACTGAGCAGACCCATTGCTTGCCCGCCATGTCTTCGGACCTCTGGCGGGTTTTTTTTCATTTATTTCTAAATAGTTTATCATTTGATTGTATTCGCTTCGCGAATTTGTATTAGTTGCCGCCAGAGAAAAACTTGAAATTGTCAGCGGTGCGGCTCCGCCACCTTTCGGATTTTTCGCGGGGGGACTTCCTCGCCGCCTGTGACGACGAAATGGATTCGCACTAAATTCAAGAATAGAGCACAAAATTAGTCTGCTAAATTTGTGAACAGGAATCGAGCAAACTGCTTTGCTCGCATGAGGGATTTGAATCCCGATTGAGCCGAGCTTGGAGCGTCTCCGCGAACAAGCGAACCAATTGGGGTACTGAAACTGTAAGTTTCAAATCTTATCCCTGGCACCAATAAGGAACTCAACGATTTTTTCGGTGGATACAATTGGCATTGAATTTTCGGTGTAAAATAAATTACCGATTTTATTAGAAGCAGAAAAGAAAAACCTTTTGAAATGAAATTTTTGAACAGAAACTCGAAAAATTTCTGTTTCTTGTTTTTTTGAGCAGATGTGATATGTTTAAAAAAGAAACCTCTGTAATTTCAGTCCCTTTAACATTTTTAAACTTTTGGAGGAAAGTCATGATAAGAGAAGACAGAAAAGAATGGGTAAAGAACATAATTGGAAGTTTTGTATGCGCGATTATATTAGGCGTAACATTTTTTGCCATCGCAGAATTGATATTTTCCGAGTTTAGGCAAATTTCAGACACTAATTTGTCTTTAATTATTGCCGGAGCGATTGGATGTGTCGCAAGCGTTTTCGGATTTATTATCTATCGTGCTTCAGAGAATGTGGAATTGAATTTGGAATAGATATAAGATTGGGAATAAATTGTAAGTTTTCCCAATTTTAAAAAAGGCGGATTATTATGTCAGATCCGCCCTTTTTATAATAAGAGGCAAAAAGAAAAGAATGGATTTTCATATTCTAAAAAGCGAGTACCGATCTGAACTAAATATTTTCAATCAAATCCTCTCTATGTTTTACATTTATTAGATTGACAATGGCTGTTAGCAAATGATAATCTTTAGACGCGACGCGAGAAAGAGCTAAAAATCTATTCTTCTTACCCGGCTTTTTTGAATGTATTTGGGAAGTTTAATCGCTTATTAAAGATTTTATGTGCAAAAAAGGATTCATAAACATTATAATCATCGGAGCCATCGCCATAATCATCGTCGCGGTGGGGTATTTTGTTTTGACGAGAAATACCAAAGCGCCCGTGGCAATTCAAGAAGACGAAACGATAAATGATTTAACAATCAAA
>SCPX01000074.1 GCA_004298615.1 Patescibacteria group bacterium
ATGATGCTAAAAAAATCGATGCGATTTTACAATGGCTGGAAAGAGAAAATTTGATTTATGAAAAAGAGGGAGCGCGGTGGTTTGCGTCCTCGCGCTTTGGCGATGAAAAAGATCGGGTGGCGGTAAAATCGGACGGCGGAAAGACTTATCTGCTAAGCGACATCGCCTATCATAAGGATAAATTTGAGCGTGGCTGCGACCATTTGATAACCATTTTGGGCGCGGATCATCACGGCTATGTGGGACGGACTTACGCTGTCGTGGAAGCGCTGGGGTATAAAAAAGAACAATTGGATATTATTTTAGTTCAAATGGTTCGCCTCATTGAAAACGGCAAAGAATTAAAGATGTCAAAAAGAGGCGGAACTTTCGTGACCATTGAAGAATTGATTGATGAAGTCGGGCATGATGTGACGCGCTTTTTCTTTGTGATGCGGGCGCCGGAAACCCATATGGATTTTGACCTCAATCTGGCCAAAGAACATTCAAATAAAAATCCGGTCTATTATGTCCAATACGCGCACACGCGGATTTGCAGTGTTTTAAAAAAGGCTGAAGGACTAAAAATCGCAAAAACAAAAGATGGGAATGAATACGCGCCAAACTCCCACGAAAGAGTCTTGGCCGCGCATCTTATGAGATTTCCGGATCTGATTGAAGAAACTGCAAAAACTTACGCAGCCCACCATCTTCCGGCGTACGCGATCAAGCTCGCCGATCTTTTCCACCGATTTTACGAACATTGCCGCGTAATAGAGGATGACAAAGTCAATGAAGAGCGGCTGAAAATAATCCAAGCCGCGCGAATTGTTTTGAGAAATGTTTTAACGGTTATTGGTGTTTCCGCTCCGGAGGAAATGTGAATCTAGCGGAATTGCTTCGCAAACCCGCTCGGCGCCTCGTCTTTATTTTGTTTTTTTTCGCCTCACTCAATATTCGTCCCGCATAAGCATTCATTAAAAAAAACTATGTTTTGATAAAGCGGGACTCATAATGGTTTGCGGAGGCAATTGCCGCTCAATTATAAAACAGATAAAAATTATTCATTCTGAATATGAGGATCGGTATAGATTGCCGGACAATTCAAGAAAAAGAGCCGGCCGGGACGGCTCATTATACCAAAGAGCTCGCGAAAGCTCTTCTTGATGTTGATTCTGAAAATGATTATTTTCTATTTTTCAACCAAGAAAAAAATATCCCGGCGGATTTGCAAAAATCAAACGCAAAAATTATTATTCTTCCAAAAAAAACACTCCCCTTCATTTCCTCGCACTGGCAATTTTCCCGCGATTTGAAAAAATACCGGCTGGATATTTTTCACGGCCCGGCCAATACTTTACCCATCGGTTTTAATGGCACTTCAATTCTAACCATTCACGATTTGGCCATTTACATTAATCCGGAGTGGTTTCCCAAGCAAAATTTTTCCACCAAATTTATCGTTCCGCGCTCTTTGGCCAAAGCGAAAAAAATAATCGCCGTGTCCGAATCCACTAAACAGGATTTGCAAAAAATATTCCGCGTGCCGACCGAAAAAATAAAAGTGATTCACGAGGGGGTGCGGACAGAAGAACCGAACGAAGAAACGAAAAACAAAGCGCTTGAAAAATTTGATTTGCAAGAAAAAAAATATTTCCTGTTTCTCGGCACGATTGAACCGCGCAAAAATCTGATCGCTCTCATCGCCGCTTATAAAATTTTAGTTCAAAAAAATCCGACAGCACCTTTGCTTGTTTTAGCCGGAGGCGGCGGGTGGAAAAATGATGATATTTTTGAAGCAGTTAAGAAGCGAGGTTTAGAAAACAAAATCAAATACATCGGCTATGTGAGCAATAAAGAAAAATTCGCCTTAATGAAAAAGGCGCTTGTCTTTGTCTATCCTTCGCTTTATGAAGGATTTGGTTTGCCAATTTTAGAAGCAATGAGTTCGGCAACACCGGTCATCACCTCGCGCATTTCTTCAATTCCGGAAATAGCCGGCGATGGAGCGCTAATGATTGATCCGAATAATGACGATGAAATCGCCAATGCTTTGGAAAAATTATGGAAAGATGGTGGTTTGCGCGCCGATCTGATCGCCAAAGGCGAAGCGCGAATAAAACAATTTTCCTGGACCAAAACCGCAGAAAAAACGCTGCAAACATACAGAGAAATAGAATAAAATCAGATTTGACGGCCATTTCAAAAAATTATATAATAAAATCAATATGAAAAATAGGAGGCTAACTTTTTTCATTCTCGTTTTTAGCTCTTTTGTAATTTTTGGCTGTTTTTCCGCGCCCGCCCTCGCCCAAGACGCTATCCAATGCACGCCAAACGATGTAAAGCTGGTTAGAAACTTAAGATTTCCCGCAAATAACAATATTTATCTGGGGACGGGAAAACTTAATTTTTCCAGCACTGACGCAGGGCTCTACGCTACCAACGACAGCGGTAATTTACTTTTTTTCAATAACGGAGCTAATATCATATCTAAGTCAAATATCATCCTATTTCAAGATACTTCCGGCTCTCGTATGGCCGGTATTTATAAAATTAACCCGGGGGTACC
>SCPX01000075.1 GCA_004298615.1 Patescibacteria group bacterium
GCCTCTTGCGCGCAGGGCCTTGGGCAGGGCGCCAATCACATCGGCCAATCCCCCCATTTTGGCGATGGGGGTCATTTCCGAGGCGGCGAAAAGTATTTTTATTTTCATAATGCCGTAAAATCTTGGATTAAATTTTTTGCAAATAATTCAAAGCCTTGTTTATTAATTCTTCGGCCAACACTTTATTGTGTTTTTTTTCCGCGGGCGCCAGAGTAAAAATGGCATTTTGAAACGCGCCCCACGCTTGATAAAGATTCAGGCGTTCGGCCAACTGCATTATTTTTCTCCCGCCACGAGTGTATTTTTGAATAAACGAGCGTTTTAAGCTGTCAACGAATGAGTGCGGCAGCGTCTGATTAAGATGAAGATAATCAAGTTGAGCAAAAAGCGTTCCGAGATCAATTAGGGGGTCGTAAATACAGCTTTCCGAAAAATCAATTAAGCCGAGTTTTTGCGTCTCGTTCCTCCACAATATATTGCCAAGCGTAAAATCATTATGCGTTAGACAAAAACTGTCGGAATATTTTTTAATAAATTGTTCTTTGAGCGAGAAAACCTTTCTTTTAATAAAAGAAAGCTCTGTTTTACGATGAGGGAAAAAAACAAGGAAATCCTTTGTAAATGCCTTGGCCTTTTGTAGTTCTTTCTGAAAAGAATTTTTAATATGAAAAGGAACGGACATTGAATGCAGCTTCCTTGTCATTTCGGCGATTGACGAAAAAATCAGAGATATTTTTTTTTGATTTAATTTCGGCAAAGATTGGATCAAGGGCACGCCCGAAAGCCCCTCGTACATAATTGTTTTCTCGTTTGAAAAGAAATAAAGCGGTCTTTGCACGGCTAGTTTTCCGCCGGACCAACCATGATGCCAAAGATAATGCAGAATCCGAAATTCATTTTTTGAAGCACCCCCAAATCTATGAATGGCGTAGACGGCGTGTTGATTTTTTGTTCCGTTATCGCGCGTCAATAATATCTCATATTTTATGAACAGCTTGAAGCTCTTCCCGAGTTTGATTGACGAGTATATTATCTTTTCAAGAGCAATTTCCTTGCTTGCCGGGAAAAAATTTGCGCGGCGCCGCGCAAAAAAATTCTGCATAGCATTCTCTTGTATCGTGAAAGCAAATTGACGGGGAACAGGCACTTCTTTAATCATATGAGTTGATATTGTCGAAAGTTTATGGTTTAAATATGTCATCCTCTCTGTTCCGGCTGGCCGCCGCGGATTTTTTGATATTGTTTTTTATATTTTTTTATCAGCGCCTCCACTTCGCTGTTGTCCGTATTGGCGCGCAGCTGATCCACTACATGGATCGCGTCGTACACATCGGTTTTATTCTCCAACTTGGTCATTGCGTCCCGCCAAAGAATGGCTTTCTCAAATTCCTGTCTCTTGGCCGCGCGGTTCATTTCCCGCTTCATCATTTCCATAAATGCCGGATATTCGCCGGCTTTAGCCCGATCCCCGAAGGGAATGCGCGCCCATTGTCGCTGCTGGGCCGCTAATTTCCGAATATATCCGGTGCGCTGCCATTCAAATGCCTTAAGCACTATTTTTTGGTAAAGATCAAACGCTTTTTCAATGTCGCCGTTTTTGGCGCCCGGAATGCTGCGGATCGTATCAAGCAGCCGAAAAGCGCCGGCTTCAATCATCTCCAGGCTCCACCAAGGTTTGGCGCACGCCCACCAATATTGGCAGGAATGCAGGGCGCGATCCATTTTGGCTCGCGCTTCTTTAAAGCCCTTTGCTTTCGGGTCGGCCCGTTCCATCAGCTTGAGAGCGAAAGAAGTGAGCTCCCACTGCCACTTATGAATGGGATTTTCCGGATCATCCCAAGATAAAAATTGTTTTTTTTCTTCTATGTCGATTTCCGCGCTTGCCCAATTTGACGCGACCGGCTCGATCGCTTCGGTAGAGGGAAATTGTTTGATCAGTTCGGAAATGGTGGCGAAGCGGAATTTTTTAGATTGGAAAATTTGGAACAGGAGTTTTTCCAGGCCCGGCCGGTGGTGGCCGAAAGTTTCTCCGTCCATAGCGGTGATAAGATAGCGGTTTTTTTTCAGCTCGTCTCCCATGACTTCGGTCAGTGTTTTTTCATTGCGGACGATAGCGGACATTATCAAATTGGACAATCGGCGTTCTCGAAAAAGAACTTTTAAATTCGGATGGCGATGAATCGTAAAAATTTTATCATAAGGAACTTGCTCGGTTTTCCCGCTGAAAGCGATTTCATCGATTATAATCCATTCAAACCCCATTTGCGCGGCGGCCTCGGCCACGCGATGGCTGTAGGCCATTTCCGGAGGAAAAAAACCGACCGGCCGGTAAGCCGGCCCAAAAAAACGCCGATTCGTATCGCGATTCAAATTAATTTGCCGGATGATTTCTTCCATCGGGGTGAGCGGAAGAAACGGATGGTATTTGGCGGTCTCAGTCAGCTCTATTTGCCCGCGCTCCAATAAAAAGCGGATGCCGTCTATGACATCTTTGTAGCCGTGTTCCGCCAGCTGTTCGGTCAACCCCGCGTTGATATTTAGGGTGATTTTGGCCCGCGGGTTTTTTCTCAACCCCTCAATCAGTTTGCGATAGCTTTCATTGACAATCCGTTCCAAAATGTCGGCCATTTGATTCGGCGGCTGATAGATGTGCAAAAAATTTGCCCAATACATAGAATAACTTTTTGCGGTTAATTTTTCACAATAGTTCATTTCACCTTTTCTCCTCCGAAAAATCTTTCCAGCGATTCGTGGCGGAGAAACGCCTTTTTTATTTTACCAGCTTTTCCGGAAGAATGCCAAAGCCGGGCGAGTGTTTCAAGGCGGACGAACTGCCGATGGACTTTTTTTGATGCGGCCGTTGACGATGATAATGGAATCGCTTCAACGGCGCGGAGGTAAAGGGCCGTGCCTCTTAAAAGCTCTTCCACTCCCCACCACGGCATGGCCGATGCCCACCAGTATTGATCGCTGGAGAGTGCTTGATCAAGAAGCGTTTGCGCCGTGCCGTATTTTTCATTTTTCTTCTGACGGACAAAACGAAGCGCCGTATTGGAAATATCCCATTGTATTTTTTGAAGAGTATTGCCCGGGTATTGCCAGAGAGGATATGGAATGCCGCGCTTAATGTCTTGGGGGCGGGAAGACCAGGAGGACGCCCCGGGGGAAACTCGTTTATGATCGGAGCAGACGCGAAACAATTCGGAATGCGTCAGCATATTAATAGACGGATGTTCGATTATTTCTTCAAAACGATTGTCCATTTGCGGAGAGTGATGGCCGAGGTTTTCCCCGTCAAAAGCGGTGATTAAAATATCGCCGGTGCGGCGTTTGCCGATCAGGGAAAGAAAGTGATCGGCCGATTTCACGATAGCGGTCGTAAAAAGATCGGAGGCAAAGCGCGATCGGAAAAAAAAGTGAAGCCCCGATGCCCCATCATAACAAGATGTGGTAATATTGTTGGTTTTTTTGAGACCGGGATTAACGGCTATCTCGTCCAAGACCACCCACTCAAATCCGAATTTTTTCAATACGGGCGCGAGCGTATTATCCCAGCACATTTCCGGAGGGAAAAATCCTTTAGGTTTGTACCATTGGCCGAAATATTTTTTATTAGTCAGATTATTGAGCTCAATTTGGCGCGCCGCTTCCTTGCGCGGAATAAGCGGGAGAATGGCGTGGTATTTCGCGCTACCGACAAATTCTATTTGTCCGCGTTTGGCCAAAGCGCCGAGTGCTCGCAAAAGCGGCATTTCGCCGTTGGTGGCCAGCTGTTCCGTGAGCGTGCCGTTGATATTGAGAGTGATCTTGGCCTGCGGGCGCTTTTCCAAAATATGGACAATCCGCCAATAGCTTTGTTTAGCGATTTTTTTTGTCATTTCTTTTTTTTGCCACGGCGGCTGATAGATGTGAAGGAAGGCGGACCAGATCATATATTTTTTTTCTTCATCGCGATTTTGTACAAATCAACATATTTTTTGGCAGGGAGTTTCCATGAATAGGACAGTTGCATCGCTTCCCAAGCCAAGTGCGTCCAGATTTTTGGGTATTGATATGTTTCAATGGCGCGGGTAAGGGCGATTAAAAGATCTTCTTTGGTATAAGCCGTGAAAACAAATCCATTGCCCCGCTTGGTTTTGGGATTGAAATTTTCAATCGTGTCGGACAGGCCGCCCGTTTTGTGCACAATGGGAATTGATCCGTAGCGCAAGCTTTTCATTTGGGAAATGCCGCACGGCTCGTAATGAGACGGCATTAAAAACATATCCGATCCGGCGTAAATTTTACTTTCCATATCGTGGGAAAAAGGCGACCATGCTCCGATCCGTTTCGGATGCTTTTTCGCGGTTTGCCGGAAAAAATTAAGATATTCTTTTTCGCCCGACCCCACGATGACCAGCTGCAAGGGCAGCTTCACCAGAATCCACATAATCTCGCGAATCAGATCAAAGCCTTTTTGTTCGGTAAGGCGATGGGTCATTCCGATCAGCGGCGTATCTTCGTTTTGCTCCAGACCGGTCATTTTCTGCAGGGCCAATTTGTTTTTTTTCTTTTTATATAGAGAGTTCCAATCGTAATTTACTTCAATGTTTTCGTCAAAAAGCGGATTAGAAACGCTGTAATCTATGCCGTTGATAATGCCGTAAACATCGTCTTTTCTTTTAAGTAAAAGTTTGTCCAATCCTTGGCCGAATTCCGGAGTCAGGATTTCTTGGGCGTATCGTTCGCTAACCGTATTTATAACATCGGCGCATCTAATGGCGCGTTTGACAAAATTGGCTCTTTGAAGCTTTTTTTCCTGCTCGGGGAAATCATTTTTCCCATCATCGCGCTTTTCTTCGGGAATATCCCACCAGTTGGTCCCGCCCATTTGGAAAGCCAAATTGTGAACGGTAAATACGGTGGCGGTTTTTTTAAGGTTGGGATATTGGTCCGGATTCTGGTTGATGAAATTCGGCAGGGCGCCGGCTTGCCAATCGTGGCAATGGATAATATCGGGCGACAGATCGGTGATTGATAAAAAATGCAGCGCCGCTTTATTGAAAAACAAAAAACGCAAATTATCGTTGGGATAGCCGTAAAGCTTGGAATGTCCGCTGAAAAATTCTTCATTGCAAATAAAAATGATTTCGCGGAGATCATCTTCTTTCTTTCTTTTTAGCTTCAGCGGAAATATTCGGCCGTTGATTGAAATTCCTTCTTTGTTTTCGTAAATTGTTTCCAGATTTTCCAAGTCCGGATTTTTCTTCATAAATCCGTAAAAAGGCGTGACCATAGTCACGAAATGGCCCATTTGCGACAAATGATTCGGCAAGGCGCGGCAAACATCGGCCAGTCCCCCGGATTTTGAGTAGGGAGCGACTTCGGATGAAACGGAAATTATGCGGAGAGATTTTTTCATAATTACTTTTCTCGGGGCAGACGATAAAGCGCGCAAAGGGCGATGGCCAGCCCGTCGGCCGCGTCATCCGGCTTGGGAATTTCTTTAAGACCCAAGGTGGCTTTTACCATAATTTGGATTTGATTTTTATCGGCCCGGCCGTAATTGGTCAGAGTCTGCTTTACTTGGAGCGGAGTAAATTCATAAATCGGAACATTTTCTTGGGCCAGGGCCGCAAGAATCGCTCCGCGCGCCTCGGATACGGCCAGCGCGGTTTTTAAATTTTTAAAAAAAAAGAGTTTTTCAATGCCAATCGCATCTGGTTTGGCTTTTTTAATCAGTTTTAAAATATTTTGATAAATTAAAAAAAGGCGATCGTGGTGTTTTTCGCTTTTTTTGGTCTGAATGCAGCCCCAAGCCGCTTTTTTCACGGCCTTTTTCTTAGGCGACTCAATTTCCAAAATTCCATAACCGGTTTTTTCAATGCCGGGATCAATGCCGAGGATGACCATAAAGTTGAGTAGTCGGTAGTAAGTAGTTGGTAGATCGGATTGAAGCGTTGATTTTAATGGATGATCTACGACCTACTAACTACTCACTACAAACTAAGATTCGTTCGTATAATACTCATTCACTTCATCGCTCGCATCCAGTTCGGCGTACAGAGCGTCCAATTTGGCGCGAACGGACGGATCTTCAATTTTTGTCAGAGTTGACGCGATTTTTTCCGCTTCTGCGTATTCTACTACTTCGCCTTTTTGTTCTAAAGATTTTTTAAGATTTTCCAGATTTCCGGGCTCGCAAATTATCGTCAGATCACCGTCTGATTCTTTGACATCTTCGGCTCCGGCATCAATGGCGGCCAGCTCCGCCTCTTCCATTGGTATCTTCAGCAAAGCACCCTCAAGCCGGATCACTCCCTTTGGCGCAAACATCCAGGCCACACTGCCTATGCTTCCCATATTTCCTCCGTGTTTGGAAAAGATGTTACGGATAAGCGGAGCGGTCCTGTTTTTATTGTCAGTCAACGCTTCAACCAATACAGCGACTCCGCCCGGCCCATAACCCTCGTAAACCACTTCCTCAATTACTGCTCCGCCGAGCTCGCCCGTACCGCGCTTGATCGCCCGCTCAATATTGTCTTTCGGCACTGATGCCGCTTTGGCTTTATCAACGGCCAAACGCAAACGAAAATTTGTTTCTTGACTCCCGCCTCCCAGCCGCGCCGCAATGGTTATATTATTGGAAAGCTTGGTAAATAAATTACCGCGTTTGATATCGGCAACGCCTTTTTGTCTTTTTATCTGCGACCATTTGGAATGTCCTGACATACCAATCTATTATATCAAAAAAAATCAAAAAAAGCAAATATCGGGCTTGTAATTTTTACGCTTTTTTGATAAAGTTAACGCATTAAAACCATAAACTTAATCCTATGTCTGGTCAAAAATCATTTTTAGACGACATTGAAAGCATAAAAGAAATAGATTTGGGACACTATCATACATATATTACTGAAATTCCGTCCCAATGCGAAACCGCTTACAAACAAATGGCGGATATTAAAATCCCGGAAAATTACAAAAATCCGCAAAATGTGGTGATTTGCTGCATGGGAGGATCGGCCATTGGCGCGGATTTGGCCAGAACTTTTTTGCCGGAAGATATAAACGCGCCGGTGATCGTGCATCGCGACTATGATCTGCCAGCCTATGTAAATTCAAACACCTTGGTCGTTTGCTCCAGTTTTTCAGGCGAAACCGAAGAAGTCTTGAGCTCTTTTTATGATGCCTTAGCCAAAAAAGCTAAAATGTTCGTGATTGCCGGCGGCGGCGCATTGGTAGAGCTGGCCAAAGCAAATAATATTCCTTATTACCAATTTTCCTACAAATCCCAGCCGCGCGCCACTCTTGGTTTTGCGATGGTCGCGCTTTTGGCGCTGTTTGAAAAAGTTGATATTTTTAAAAATTATTTGGATATCCCAAAAACAGCGGATTTTTTGAAAAAAGTAATATTGGAGCTTTCTTTGGAAACACCGACCGAGAAAAATAAAGCCAAGCTTTTGGCTTACAAAATTTTTGACCGGATGCTGATAGTGGCGGGGTCCGGCATCCTGACCGAAGTGGCGAGGCGGTGGAAGTGCCAATTTAATGAAAATGCTAAAGCATTCGCTTTTTTTGAAATTTTGCCGGAGTTGAATCACAACATGGTAGAAGGTATTCATTTCCCAAAGCTTATCCGCGACGAAGCGATTTTTTTGCTTTTGGAAAATTCTTTTGATCATCCGCAAAACAAAAAACGCTTCGCCATCCTCAAAGAATTATTTGATGAACAAAATGTGGCCTACGAGAGTATTCCGGCCCAAGGCAATACGGTGCTTGAACAAAAACTATCTTCCGTGATTTTCGGAGATTATGTAAGTTATTATTTGGCGATTCTTAATAAAATAGACCCCACGCCGGTGGAGACGATCCAATGGGCGAAGAAGAAGTTGAAATAAGTATGAAGTATAAAGTATTTAGCATTAAGGAATCATTTGTTTTTTTATTTTTTTGTCTGGCCGTGAGCGGTATTTTTTCGTTTGAGATGGCAAATGAGTCATTAGCCGCGGGCGGTATTTTAATCAATGAAATATTTTTCAATCCTTCGGGCAGTGATCCGGGAAAAGAGTTTGTTGAATTGTATAATCAGGATTCAAACAGCTATGATCTTAAAAACTGGTCTTTGAAATTGTCGGACGGAACTTCATTGGCGAAAATCGGATCCATTGCAAGCGATCAGACGACTATTCCGGCTAACGGTTATTTTTTGGTCGGTCTAAACAATTATGATCAAACTCCAACGGCCGATGTGAAACGATCGGCTTCTTTGCCAAATTCGGCAAAGACTGTTCAATTGTTTGACAATTTAAATGGCGCCATTGACAGCGCCTCATACGACGCATCAGTAAGCGAAGGGCAAAGCTGGACGCGAACCAGCCCCCAGCTTCCTACGCCCCAAAATAGCGGTCTGCCAGTTTCGGTTAGCGCAAATGCAAATTCATCAACCACCGGCGCTAACAGTAATTCCGATGCGCCGACTAACACCAATTCAGGCAATATCAATACTAACGCCAGCTCCTCGCTTGTTCTTTCCAGTATCATTTTTAACGAAGTTTATCCTAATCCACCGGATGAAAGTACGGAATTTATTGAATTGAAAAACGCGAGCGGATTTGCCGGATCGCCATTAGGCTGGAAGATTAAAGACGCGAGCGGAGACGAATATAATTTGCCGGACAAAGAGATCGCGAACGGCGCGCTCTGGGTAATTCCTAAATTAGAGAGCGGAATTTCTTTAAACAATGACGGCGAAACTCTATCATTGATCAATCCGGCCGGCGCCATTGCGGCGACTCTTTCAATCCCCGCCGCTCCGGAAAGCCAGTCTTACGCCCGAAGCGGCGCGGAAAGCTTTGAATGGACCATCGCTTTGACCGCCGGAGTGGAAAATGTTTTTACGCAAGCTATTTCCGCGCCAGTCGAAATTGCGGCGCCGGCAAACACAAATTCTTCAGCTTCTAATATTAACGCAAGTAATTCAAACGGTTCGGTTAACGCTAATACAAGTACGAGCGCCAATACAAATTCTTCTAAAATCACTATCGATTTTTCTGTTATAAAATTAAGCGAATTAATGCCGAATCCGGCGGGCGACGATGCGGATGGCGAATGGATTGAATTGTATAATGGCGGAGACAAAGATATTGATTTGGCCGGCGGATCTTTGAGCGACGCTTCCGGAAAAGCTTATACAATTCCTAAAAATACGAACATTGCCGCTAAATCGCACAAAGTATTTTATCGCAAACTGACCGGCATTGTCCTTAATAATGATCAAGACGCGATTGATCTGAAAGACTCGTCCGGCAAAAAGATTGACAGCGTCTCTTACGCTGACGGAGCGGAAGGAAAATCGTACGCGCTTGGAAAAAACGGCTGGCTTTGGAGTGATCCAACTCCGGACAAAACCAATGTCCAAGCTGCGGATACTGGAGCCAATGCCAATGAAAATACAAACTCAAACGGTATTAAGCGGGTAGGCGCCACGATCAATGAGGCAAAAAATGCGAAGTCCGGCGCCATTATCACTGTTTCCGGAATCGTGACGGCGGCATTCGGAGAAATCGCGAAAAATACTTTTTACATACAAGACGATACGGGCGGAATGGCGGTAGTGCTTGAAAGTACGGCATTGGAAATTTCCCGCGGCGATTTTGTTGTTGTAAAAGGAAAAATGAAAACCAGCGGCGGAGAAAAAATATTGTCCGCGGATGATGAAAAGCAAATTACGGTTCAATCATCCGGCAATAATGCGGCGGCTTGGCAAATGAATATCGCGGATATTGATTCGCAGTCGCTCGGGCTGTTTATCGGGGTGAACGGCAAGGCGGTCGAACTGATTCCCAAAGGATTTATCATTGACGACGGGAGCGGCAGTTTGGCAATATTGCCGCCCGGAGAGACGAGCGCGGAAAAAGGCCAGATCGCCAGCGTCCAAGGAATATTGAAAAAAACCAAAGACGGCATTGTCTTGATTTTGCGGGACAAAAATGATTTTATTTCCGGAAATGTTTTGGGCGAAAGCGACCAAAAAAACTTATCAATCGCGGGCGACGGCAAAAAGTATGATATAATTATCCAACTTTTAATTATTATTGTTACGCTGCTTGTCGGGGGCTATGCGGCGCGCAAATATTTGCAGAAATATTCTTATGCAACATCAGATACAAAACCTGCCGAAGAATCAAAAAAAGATAGAGATTCTGATTCCGGCTTCGGACTTTGAAAATTATTTTTCCCAGGCGCTGGAAGAAGCGCGGAGAGATTTAAAAATTCCCGGATTTCGCCCGGGCAAAGCGCCGGCCGATATCGCGCTGCAGCGCATTGACCCGAAGCATCTATTGGAGGCGGCGGCCGATTCAGCGGTCCGCCGGACTTTGTATCCTTTGATCGCCGAACAAAAATGGGAGACAATAGGCGGTCCTGAAGTCAATATTAAAAAAATGGCACGCGGCTCGGATTTTGAATACGAAGCGATTTTTTCGCTGATTCCAGAAATCAAATTGGGCGATTGGAAGGATTTGAAAGTTTCAAAAAAACCGGTTGAGGTAAAGGACGATGAAGTGGAAAAAATAATCCTAGACTTGCGCGAACAAAGGGCGGATTTTATTCCCATAGACAGAGGCATTACCAAGGGCGATCAAGTGGAGATGGAATATGAAATGTATATGGATAATCTCCGCACGGAAGAGGGAAAACAAAAGACCGATAAAATGATTATCGGCCGGGGATTATTTTTGCCGGAAGTGGAAGAAAATCTCATCGGGCTTAAAGCCGGCGACGAAAAATCATTCAAAATAACTTATAAGCAGGATTACGCGCAAAAAAGATTTGCCGGAAAAGCGGTGGAATTTCGCGTGGCCATAAAGGGCGTTTGCGAAGCCAAATTGCCGGAAGCGACCGATGAGTGGGCGAAAAGTTTTGGAAATTTTGAAAATATCGGGCAAT
The DNA here is from genome assembly GCA_004298615.1 of Patescibacteria group bacterium. Taxonomy (GTDB): domain Bacteria; phylum Patescibacteriota; class Patescibacteriia; order SCPX01; family SCPX01; genus SCPX01. The sequence goes on from SCPX01000075.1 coordinate 10,930, forward strand.
TGCGCGAAGCGATTAAGAAAAATTTATTAAGCGAGAAAGAAACAAAAGAAGAGGAGAGGACGGAGCTTGAGGCGCTTGATTTGATTTTGAATACCGCAACATTCGGCGATATTCCGGAAATTTTAGTTAGTTCGGAAACAGAAAATATGCTGGCTGAATTAAAGCAGTCCACAGAGCATCAGAAATTGTCTTTTGTCAAATATTTGGAAATGATTAAAAAAACCGAAGATGATTTGCGCAAAGAATTTACAGCCAAAGCCGAGAAGCGGATAAAAACGACTTTGATTATCAGAGAAATCGCCAAGCTGGAAAATCTTAAAGTAAGCGATGAGGAAATTGAAGAAGAAATGGAAATCGCCAAAGGCGAGCACGCGGGCCACGGGCATAAAGACGAATATTACGAAAGCGGTGAATTCCGCGATCGGCTGGAAAATATTCTCCTGTCGCGCAAAGCGGTTAGATTTATAAAGGATCAAATAATCGAGAAAAAGTAGTATTGTTCGCCGCTCGGAGTAGACCAATTTTCTTCTGCGGAACTCGCTCGCTTACGCTTCGCTCAAACAGTCCTCGTGCGAAAATTGGCTGATCCTCGCGGCGATGTCAAGGCAAAGAATCATTATCCGCGCTATGTACTTTGGCGCTCACATCTCCATTGCTAAAAATATTTTAGAAGCGCCCAAAAGGGCCAAGGATTTGGGTTGCGAAGTTTTTCAGATTTTTACACGCTCGCCGCAGGGCGGACCAACACCGGAAATCAGTGAAGAAATGGGCAAAAAATTCCGCGCCGAATGCGAAAAATACGGCCTGGCGGACTATGTAGTGCATACGCCGTATTTTATAAATTTGGGTTCAAAAAGCAGCCGGATTTTTTACGGATCAGTCAGCGCCATCCGTCAGGAATTGGAAAGAGCGAGTATGCTCGGCGCCAAATATGTGATGACGCATTTGGGCAGCGGCAAGGATTTGGGACGAGCCGAGGGCATTGAACAAACAGTCAAGGGATTAAAAAAAATAGTGGAAGATTATAATGGAAAAACAGAATTGCTAATTGAAAATTCAGCCGGAGCGGGCGAAATAATCGGGGATCAATTTGAAGAAATCGCGGAAATATTAAACAGCGTTGACCATAAAAAATTATCCGGCGTGTGTTTTGATACTTGCCACGCGTTTTCATCAGGCTATGATCTAAGAACCCTGGAGACCGTAAGCCGGACATTTGATGAATTTGACAAAACAATCGGCCTTGATCGCGTCAAATGGTTTCATTTGAACGACTCCAAATTTGAAATTTTTAATCACAAAGATCGGCATGAGCACATTGGCAAAGGGTTTATCGGTCTAGAAGGTTTTAGAACTGTTGTGAATTTTTCAAAATTCAAAAATCTGGGTGGTGTGATTGAAACGCCGCCGGACGGCGTGGCGGATGATATCACAGTTTTGAAGGAGTTAAGAAAAAAATAAGGGGATTCAAAAATGAATCCCCTATGGAATGAGTAGCGTCCTTAATGCGCTTAAGCGCATTTCTTTACTTTGTCAAGAAATTTCTGCAGTAAGTTCCGTTTGCGCGGAGATGCCGATTTCAAAATCTCTTTTGTCGGAATATAAATCTCTGATCGCAGAATGGTGAAATGCCGCGGCGCATCAAACGATATCTTTACTTGACCACTTTCAATATTGATGTCATCAACTTTAATTATGATCGTAGAATTGATCAGAGGTATAATATCGTCGCGCTTAGCGCTTTGAGCTATATCAGTTAGACACTGTTTCTCTTCCGATCTTACAAATAAAACAACTTTTTCATTCCTCCGTCTAGTTAATACTAACATTTTTCCCTCCCTTCCTCCATTGTTGGTTGTTAAGTGTATTTAAACGGCAAAAAGCCGATAAATTAAAGAACAAAATAGTAAAGATATGATATAGGCAATGTTGCGTCTTGTCAAGAGGGGTGTGGTTTGGTAAACTTTATTTCGCGCCCTTGTAGTATAATGGATAGAACGCTTGGCTTCGAACCAAGAGATGGGGGTTCGATTCCCTCCGAGGGCAAATACGAAGCATTTGAAAATATAAGTTGGGCCTCGTTAGCTCAGTTGGTAGAGCAGCTCCCTCTTAAGGAGATTGTCGGGGGTTCGAATCCCTCACGGGGCAAATACAAAGTATTTGACTAAGAGCGACACACTTGATGTGTGTCGCGATGGGATTCGAAGGGCGCGAGTGCGCGCAGCGCCCCGGACTCCGAGTCGGAGCGAGGAGGTATCCCTACACGGGGCATTTGGAATATTTATGGAAAAAGTAATCTTGGTTGATAAAAAAGATAAAGAGGTGGGAATTGAAGAAAAATTAAAAGCGCATAAAGATGGAAAATTGCACAGAGCATTTTCCATTTTTGTTTTTAATGCAAAAGGCGAACTTTTACTGCAAAAACGCGCCAAAGAAAAATACCACTCGGGCGGCTTGTGGTCTAATACTTGTTGCGGACATCCGCGGCCTAAAGAGATTTTGGAAAATGCGGCTCGCCGAAGATTGAGAGAGGAAATGGGCTTTGATTGTTCGCTTAATCATTTGAAATCCGCTTGTTTTATCTATAAAGTAAAAATCAACGATCTTTTTGAAAACGAATACGACCATATTTTTATTGGGAAGTCTAATCAAGACCCGCTGCCAAATTCGAAGGAAGTGGATGAATATAAATGGATAGCCATGAACGATCTTAGAAAAGATATTTCATTACATCCTAATAAATACACTTACTGGTTCAAAGCGTCTATAGAAAATGTTTTGAAATCTATAAAATAATTGCTTGTATTGATAGTCGGAGCGAAGCATATCTACTACACTGTGTAGTAGATATTATTTTTACAGCGAGGGATCCCCTGCCTTTGATTTATTTTTTATGATATAATGCGATTATTAAAGTTAAGCCATTTAAATTATGTCCTTAAAATTTGACGAGAAAAATTTCAACGAAGAAGTGATTAAATCAGAAACACCGGTTATTGTGGATTTTTGGGCTGAATGGTGCGGACCTTGCCACATTATGTCGCCGATCATTGATGAAGTTGCGAAAGAATTTGAGGGAAAAACCAAAATCGGCAAAGTTAATGTGGATGAGAATCAGGTTATATCCAGTAAATATGGAATAATGAGCATCCCGACAATTTTAGCATTCAAAGACGGGAAGGTAATCGGACAATTAGTAGGCGCGCGGCCAAAAAAAGACATAGTGGATCTTATTAAAAAAGTTATTGTTTAGTTGAAATGTTCCACGTGGAACATTTTCATATTTGTGTCTAAAACAGCCATTAAACCGGATTTTACTGAAGAAAATTCGCTTTGGGATAACGGATATAGCAATGTATGCGGAATAGATGAGGTTGGGCGCGGATGCTGGGCCGGTCCGCTTGTTGCCGGAGCTGTAATATTTAGTGTAAATCCCGAAGTTGGGATAAAAGAACTGGGGCAAATAACTGATTCTAAGAAAATAAGCCCTAAAAAACGCGAACAATTAGCTGAATTTATCATTCATTATTCAAAACATTGGGGTATAGGATATGTAGACTCGAAAGAGTTGGATAGAATAGGGCTTTCTAGCGCAAATACGCTTGCCATGGAGAGGGCTGTGAACAATCTTGGAAATAAACCAGATTTTAGTTTAATTGATGGAAATGTGATGATGGTGCGTCCAAATATAGGTTTAAATAAAAATATTGTGAAAGGCGACTCAAAATCAATCAGTATTGCTGCGGCATCTATTTTAGCAAAGGTATTTCGGGATAAATTAATGAATTCTATTGATTCTGACTATCCGGAGTATGGATTCCGTGAGCATAAAGGATATGGTACAAGCTTGCACAGAAAGAGCATACAAAAAAACGGCATATTGCCAATTCACCGCATGACATTTGCGCCAATTAAAGAATTAAGCAAATAATGTTCCACGTGGAACATTTATTCTAAAATATGATATGATAGGAACAAATGTGAATCAAAAAGCGGTTCAGACATCTTTTGAAAATGAGACAGTGATTGCTCCAAAAGAGGTTCTGCAATATTGCGGCGTAAAGCCGGGAATGAATTTAGCTGATTTAGGTTGCGGGCCAAATGGCTATTTTGCCATTCCGATGGCAAAAATAATAGGTCCCGGCTCAAAAGTATATGCTGTTGATATTATAAAAGCATCATTGCAGTCGTTAAAAAGCAAAGCTGATTTAGTTGGATTGTCAAATATTATTACAATCTGGTCAAATCTTGAAAAAGTTGGAGCCGTCAATGTTCCACGTGGAACAATTGATATGTGTTTTATAGTGAATACGCTATATCAATCAAATCAGCATCGCGAAATTCTCATTGAAACCGCCTCGCTAATAAAACCGAACGGAAAGATTGTGATAATCGATTGGGAAAAAGATACAGGAGGAGCCGGACCACTGAATAACCAGCGTATATCAAGGGAAAATCTTAAGAAAATAGCTGATGAAATAGGATTGAGAACTATTAATGAGTTTATGGCGAGTAAATTCCATTTTGGGCTAATTTTAGATAAAATTGTATCATAAATTTGCTATTTTAGCAAATTTAGTTCATAATGTGAGCATTGTAAGCAAATTATCCAATTTACTAAATAAAAAATCAAGTCAAAATTTTTCGCCTAATGGTTATATTTGTGAGCAATATCAAATTTCAGAATTAGGTGATTTGAATAATGATAGCGTTGGGAAATTCGGCGAGAGCTTGGCTAAAAAATATTTGGAAAATTCCGGGTATAAAATTATTGAAACCAATACGCACAAACGCTTTGGGGAAATAGATATAGTGGCGCAGAGTAACGGCAAGACAATTTTTTGCGAAGTAAAAACTCGAACTTCTGATCGTTTTGGTTCGGCGGTAGAGTCATTGACTCACACAAAGAAAAAACGGATCTTGAGAATGATCCGTTATTATTGTCTTAAAAACCGAATTCCGGATGGAAATATCCGCGCCGATTTTGTCGCGATTCAAATTGATGGCGACATTGCTGAACTAAAACATTTTAAAGGCATCGAGTTGATGTAAGATTCCATATCTTTTTGCATAAAAAAAGCGCCCCAAGAGTTTATGCTCGGGGCGATTTGCGTTCGCATTGTATTTGGATATTAAAATAATGGGCGGAAGAACGGCCATTGTCTCATTTCATTAACATAAGCCTCTTTCTTTTTCTGGAATTCCTTTTTAAGATTATGGAACTCGTTTAAAGAATAGGTGTCCCAGGTCTCCTTATCAGCGGCATCATAAAGAGTGTTAGCTACGACAATGATGGCGCTGTTATCTTCCAGGGTTTCATAGGTATGCATCACGAGTGGAGGAAGCCAAATGCTGGTTTTGGGAGTTAGATCAAAGCTTCGCTTTTGGCCAAACAGATCTTCGCACTCATAAGCCAGGCGGCCCTTGATCGGAATAATTATTTCCTGTCTGATCCGATGGAACTCGTTTCCGCCGATGCCGCCTTTGGGAATATTGTCCACGCGGTACATTCGCAAACCACGAACATCTCTTGAGATCTTTTCCAGCTCCGTGGCACTGTACTCAAAAAATAAGCCATTGATAAAACTCAAATGCCGGGCGAATAAAACATTCAACTCACCGTTTGATTTGGTTTTCCACGGGCCTTCATTTGGAAACACCCCAATTTCCCAGATTGACTTTGGAACAATTTGCTCGTTCATCTTGTTTCTCCTTTCTTTGGTTGCTCTCCTTCTAAGATATCCGCCAATTCTTGGGTAATCTTTTTCCCCTCGTCAATCAGCTCCCGGCATCCTCCGTAGGAATTAAAAAACTCTCCGCGCCGGCGCCGCAATACTTGTATTGCTTCCTCTAATAAGAATAAATCCTTAAATAAATCTCTCTTTTTCGCTATTTTCTCTTCGTTTTCCAATTTCATCACCGCCTTTCTTTTTTTTTGATTTGTTGTGGTAAAGGACAAATTAAGACAATCTTATCTAATAACTATTAATCAGTCAATAACCATTACGGGGACAAAAATAAGACCGCTTCTTTGTTAAGGAAGCGGTCTGCCCGGTATGTAGCGGGATACACATTGTGATGATTCCATTCGTGATGCTAAATTAATAAGCGATCCGCCTTCTCCTTCTCTTCCGAGTCGTTCCTGCTCTTCTTCCAGTAAAATATAAGCAAATCCCTCCCAAAGGAAGTGATATTTTCTTACTTCCGGTTGGTGCCAGCTCACGCACGCTTTGGAACTGTCTAAGGTGCGGCATTGCAGAGGTCTGACATCGTAGATTAGACAGCCGCCGTCGCCGCCAAGGAAAATGCAGGGCGTGCCGCGCCAATCGTCAAGCAATTTTTCCGGATCGCTAACAAGCCTGTTTTGATTGCGCTCTAAATACCACAGCCATTTCCCACGCATTTTGTGCAGCCGTTTACGAAAGAGTTTCTTTTGCCGCATCACAAAGGGGACTATTTCTTCCCATTCAATCGCTGTGCAGGTGGCGATTTGATGACAACAAAAGGAGCATCCTTTCTGACATATGGGTTTTATTTCCCGATGTTCCTTGCGCCAACGCTCTGTAAGGCCGTCGCTTACCATATATAACGCTCTGACAAATGAGACTTTCCTCGCAGCCGCTTCCCGTCTTACAAGATTTTCGAACTCTTTTTTGCTGAACGGATATTGGTCCATTAACATTGTTCGCCTCCTCGGTTTATTAATATTATTTAACAAAGGACAAATCAAGACAATCTTAGCTAAAAATCATAAATCAGTCAATAACCTGATTGCTCTTGACAATTTGTCGATGAATGTTCTAAGATGGGCTTTAGAGAGAAAATCTTGCGATTTAACGAGCAAGCTCTTAATGTTCTTTGAATTTAAAACAACAAAACTAAGGGGGTATTGAAAATGGATGAAAACGAATTAGTTCCATTAATCTTAAGAGAATATCAAATCTCTGTATTTGATAAATTGATGGAATTTGTTGAGTCAAATAGCCGCAGATTCCATTCGCGCGGTTTCGTGGTTATGCCGTCCGGAGCGGGAAAAACATTGATTTTCACAGAATTCGTTAAAATGCTGAACGAAAGAGCAATTATTGTTGCTCCTACGCGCATTATTTTGGAGCAAAACATCAAGGCGATGAGGCGGCAAGAGCCGGAGATGAATATTTCCGTGTACCATAAAGACGAGAAAGACCTTTCCGGTCAAGTTGTCTTTACCACCTATCATTCGCTGGTACAGCTGATTAAGAAAAATATTATTCCGCGGGACTTTGCGCGAGTAGTTATTTTTGACGAGGTTCACCGCTCGCTTTCCTTGGAAAGATCGCGAATTCCGGATCGGTTGAACGCGCTTTGCATCGGTTTCACGGCTACTGATAAATTCTCAGTTCAAAAAAATGTGGAGCGGATTTTTCAAAACGAAATTTATCGGATGCACTTGAAGGAAGCGATTGAAGATGGAGTGCTTTTGCCTTTGCGCGGATTCATAGCTGAAACCAATGTTGATTTAAGTCGCATAAGAATTTCACACAATAATATGTTGGACGAGACCGTGGCTGAACGGATGCTTAATATTGAAGCGCGCAATAAGGTTGCCCGGGATTATTATTTAAAAAATTTTAAGAATGTTCCGGCTGTTGCTTTTTGCGTCAGTATTGTCCACGCCGAAGCTCTGGCCCGATATTTTTCTGATTCTGAAATCAAGGCCGCGGCGATTCATTGCGACACGCCTCACAAAATAAGGCAAGAGATCATAAGAAAATTCAACCACGGCGAACTGGATATTTTATGTTCGCGCGACGTGCTGATTGAGGGATGGGATTCCGGACGGGTGGCAGTGGCTTTGAATTTACGACCGACTTATTCGTGGGTTTTAGCGGAACAGCGCGCCTGCCGGGTAGTCCGTCCTCACAAAAACAAAACTTGTGGTATTATTGTTGAATTTCAAGATATTTACCGCCGCAAAGACCAGCCACTTTTTATTCATCATCTTTTTGGGGAACGCAAATACCGCCAAGGCGGTTTCGTAGCCGCTCCTAGAAAACTCCGCCAGGAAGAAGAAAAAGCGGTGGAACGGGACGAACCGGTTTATGTATTTGAAGGATTGCAAGTTTCCTCGTCTGTTCAAGAAGTGGTTAGTATCGGGTCATTGTCGCCAACCATAGATTTCAACGATGTTAGACTAATCAAAGAAATTTTTTCATCCAAGCCGGAGATTGATTATTCTGAATTAACATCGCATCAATTCATTCAACTGAAATTCAGTCACCCGAAGTTTAGAGGCGTCGGAGATACATTGGCGCGAAAATACTTAGGCGCTCTTTGGGATAAAAGCCCAGAAAGCTATCGGATATTAGTAGAGGATGTGTTTGGAGATGAGATGTTTTATCAGCATTTTGAAGTTAATAGATCTTTGGCAGAATCTTTCCCCAGCGCCGATCCAAGCCCTGAAGAAATCGTTTTTAGCCGTGAATTCCAAAAAGCAGTAAAAAGGGCGCTAAAAACATTACTGCCTCATGAAGAAAAAGTGATAAAGGAAAGGTTTTGGGATGAAAAAACTTTTTTTCAGATTGGTCAAGGTTTTGGTCGTTTCTCTGATATGTCCTGTCGGACTCGACCTCCTCAGATTCTGAATAAGGCGCTTCGCAAGCTCCGACATCCTTCTAGAAGCAAACGCCTTGAGCCGTTTTATTAATCACCTCTTTGCTTTATAGGGTCACGGTATTTGAGTGAGGCGTAGTCTTTACGATGCGCCTCCTCTTTTTCTTTAAAGAGATGTGTATTATTAAAATTGATCTGCGCCGGCTGAATTTGACAAAATTTTACAGTATGCTACACTATCAATTAGAAACTAGCCAATTAGGCTAGTCATTTTTTTACCCGCCTAAGTTTTTGCGTTTTATTCATTCTTAAATTAAGACGTTTAAGGTTAGGTATAAATATAATAAAGTAGAAACGAGATTGCGTTGGACACAAAAATTTGGGCGGGTTTATTCTTCAAATATTATGTCCTCACAAATTTATCAGGCGATTCAGCAGATTTGCGAAGAGAAAAATCTGCAAATGGAGCAGGTGGTGTCTACGATTGAAGCGGCATTGGCCGCGGCCTATCGCAAAGATTTCGGAGAAAAAAACGAAAATATCAAGGTGGAATTTGAACCGAAAACCGGAAAATTCCGCGTTTTTGACATTAAAACAATCGTGGAAGGACCGGCTGAAGACAAGGAAGAAATCAATCCCCGGTCGGAAATTTTGCTTTCCGAATACATCAAAGATCATCCGGACGCCAAGACCGGCGATGAGATAAAAACTGAGCTTTTTCCTCCGGCCGAATTCGGCCGAATGGCCGCGCAGACGGCCAAGCAAGTGGTGATCCAGAGACTGCGCGAAGCCGAACGGGAAATGATTTTCAACGAGTATAAGGGCAAGGAAGGAGAGATTATTGTCGGGACGGTGCAGAGAGTGGAGGGCCGTCTGGTTTTGGTTAATTTGGGAAGCGTCACGGCCATTGTGCCGCCGTCCGAACAAATCCAGCGCGAGCGGTATGATTCCGGGCAGCGCATCAAAGCGGTGGTCAATTCAGTGAGCATCGGGCCGCGAGGGCCGGAAGTGGTGCTATCGCGCACCAGTCCCGAGATGGTGCGCAAATTTTTCGCCATTGAAGTGCCGGAAATCGCCAATGGCGCGGTAGAACTCAAAGCCGTAGCCCGGGAAGCCGGCGAGCGGTCAAAAATCGCGGTCAAGGCCATGGAAGAAAGTATTGATCCGATCGGAGCGTGCGTAGGGCAAAGAGGATCGCGCGTGCAAACCGTCATTTCAGAATTGGGCGGAGAAAAAATTGACATTATAGAATACAGCGATGATCCGATAGAATTTATTACCAACGCTCTGGCGCCGGCCAAGGTCTTGAGCATCAAGCTTAATGAAGAAGCCAAAGAAGCGTCCGTGGAAGTTGATTCGGCTCAATTTTCTCTGGCCATCGGCCGCGGCGGACAAAATGTGCGGCTAGCTTCAAAACTGACCGGCTGGAAAATCAGCTTAATTGAGAAAAAACCGGAGGGAATGGAAGAAGAGCCTAAAGAAAAAATTGAAACAACGGAAGGCGAGGCAGTTGAGACAGAGGAAGCGATTAAAGAAAAAGCAATGGAAAAAAAAGTGGAGGTTGAAGAAAACGAAGAAAAGAAAGAGAAATAAAAATTTAGATTCAATTAAAATTAAAAATTTTTTATAATATGTATCTCAATCTTTCAATACTATCAGGCGTTATCGCTATTACTTCCGGATTATTATTAGCCCGTTGGATCATAAAGCTTCCGGCCGGATCAGAGAAGATGCAAGAAATCGCCGGAGCGATCCAGGCAGGCGCCAAGGCTTATCTTAATAGGCAATACAAAACTATTGCCGTGATTGCGGTGATTATCGCGGCGATTCTTTATTACAAATTGGGATCAAATACCGCGGCCGGATTTTTGGTCGGCGCCGTTTTTTCGGCCATAGCCGGATATATCGGCATGATGGTTTCGGTGCGGGCCAATGTTCGCACGGCTGAAGCGGCCAAAAATGGGATGTCTGCCGCTTTTAATGTGGCGGCCAAGGGCGGCGCTGTCACCGGTCTATTGGTGGTCGGTTTGGGAATGGTGGCGGTGGCCGGATTTTATTATTTGACAAAAGATATTTCAGCTTTGGTCGGACTGGGATTTGGCGGAAGCTTGATTTCCGTTTTTGCCAGGCTCGGCGGAGGCATTTACACCAAAGCGGCTGATGTGGGTGCGGATTTGGTAGGAAAAGTGGAAAAAGGAATTCCCGAAGACGATCCGAGAAATCCGGCCGTGATCGCGGATAATGTGGGCGACAATGTGGGCGACTGCGCCGGTATGGCTGCGGATCTTTTTGAGACTTACGCCGTCACCACTATCGCGACAATGCTTTTGGGATCATTTATGTTTCCGGAAAATGAATTTATAATTGTTTATCCGATCGCCCTGGGCGCTGTCGCGATCATCGCTTCAATCATCGGGACTTGGTTTACCAAATTGAATGCCGCTGGCGCGATAATGGCCTCGCTTTACAAAGGATTGGCCATATCGGCCGTGCTTTCGGCTATCGGATTTTATTTTATAACTGATAATTTAATCAAGGACATTGAATACTCTTCTTGGAATATTTATTTGGCAACTCTTATCGGCCTGGGCGTCACCGTACTGCTTGTGGCTATTACCGAATATTTTACTTCAACCAAATACAAGCCGGTAAAATCAATCGCGGCCGCTTCCCAAAGCGGGCATGGCACCAATGTTATCGCAGGACTGGCGGTGTCCATGAAATCAACCGCTTTGCCGGTAATCGTCATAGCCGGCGCGATTTTTGGCGCGTATCAATTGGCCGGTTTGTACGGAGTGGCGGTAGCCGCGATGAGTATGGTGTCTCTTACCGGCATTATTGTCACGCTTGACGCTTATGGGCCGATTACGGACAATGCCGGCGGCATTGCGGAAATGGCCGGACTTCCCAAAGAAGTGCGCGAAGTCACCGATCCTTTGGACGCAGTGGGCAATACTACTAAAGCCGTGACCAAGGGTTATGCCATTGGCTCGGCCGGTCTGGCCGCCACCGTGCTTTTCGCTTCGTATGTTCAGGAAATTGAAAAAGCCGGCAAGAGCGTGGAATTTTTACTAAGCGATCCTTTTGTGATTATCGGTCTTTTCATCGGCGGTCTTTTGCCTTATCTTTTCGGCGCGTACGCTATGGAAGCGGTGGGCAAAGTGGCCGGCAATGTGGTGGAGGAGGTGCGGCGGCAATTCAGAGAAATTTCAGGAATTATGGAAGGAATCGCGAAGCCGGATTACGGCCAGGCCGTGGATATTGTGACGCGCGGCGCTTTGCGCGCTATGATCTTGCCGGCAATGATTCCGGTAGCCACTCCGCTTTTGATTGTTTTCTTTTTCCCCAATGACGCGGCCAAAGTCTTGGGCGGCGTTTTGGTCGGCAGTATTGTGACGGGAATATTTGTGGCGATTTCCATGACTTCGGGCGGCGGCGCTTGGGATAATGCCAAAAAATATATTGAAATGGGTAATTTCGGCGGCAAAGGATCTTTTGCCCATCAAGCGGCCATCACCGGCGACACGGTCGGCGATCCGTACAAAGACACCGCCGGCCCGGCCATCAATCCGATGATCAAAATCCTCAATATCGTTGCCCTTCTATTAGTGGCGTTTTTATAATAAAAAAGCTTAATCTAGTAAACAGTACCGCTCCGAGACTTCTGGGCGGTATTTGTTTTACAAGCCCTTGATTTTATAATTAAAAAAGTTTATTATACATAAAGAATTTGCGGGTATAGCACAAGGGTAGTGTACTTGCTTGCCAAGCAAGATATACGGGTTCGAGTCCCGTTACCCGCTCATTTTTTGTTAGCTAACAAAAAATGAGCGAGGCTCGCCCGCCTTCGGCGAGGCGGCCCGCTCCAAATGGTTATGTTTTGGGTCTATATTTTGCAAAGTTTGAAAGATAAAAGAACATATACTGGCTACACAAAAGATTTAATAAAGAGATTGCAACAGCACAATGCTGGACAAGTAAAAGCCACAAAACACAGAAAGCCAATGAAATTATTATTTTCAGAGCAATTTCAAACCGAACAACAAGCGAAGAATCATGAATTATGGTGGAAAAGCGGCAGCGGCAGAAGAGAACTCAAAAAGTTTTTTAAAACATAATATGTCTGAAATAGAAGCCAAAGTAAAAATTACGCCCAGAAGCGAGGATTTTTCCGAATGGTATCAGGATGTGATCGCGGCTGCGGAATTGGCCGATTACGCGCCGGTGAAAGGGTGCATGGTGATCCGGCCGAATGGTTACGCTATTTGGGAAAATATTCAAAAAATTTTAGACCAAGAATTCAAAAAGACCGAAGTGGAAAACGCTTATTTTCCGCTTTTCATTCCCCATGAATTTTTAAAACGCGAATCAGAGCATGTGGAAGGTTTCTCTCCCGAGCTGGCTGTGGTGACGCACGCCGGCGGAAAAAAGCTGGATGAGAGTCTGGTAGTGCGCCCCACTTCGGAAACCATAATTTACGACAGTTTTTCCAAATGGATTCATTCGTGGCGGGATCTGCCTTTGAAAATCAATCAATGGTGTAATGTGGTGCGCTGGGAAATGCGCACCAGGCTTTTTTTGCGCACCTCGGAATTTTTGTGGCAGGAAGGCCACACGGCGCACGCGTCGGAAAACGAAGCTGAAAAGGAAGCGAAGTTGCGCCTTGAAATGTATAAAAATTTTGTTGAAGGATATTTGGCCATTCCGGTGATCTCGGGACAAAAGACTGAAAACGAAAAATTCGCCGGCGCATTGCGCACTTATACTTTTGAAACAATGACGCAGGATAAAAAAGCTCTGCAAAGCGGCACTTCGCACAATCTGGGACAAAATTTTTCCAAAGCATTCAATGTTAAATTTTTGGATGAAAAAGGGGAAAACCAATTTGTCTGGCAGACGAGCTGGGGAGTATCCACTCGGCTTATTGGCGCGCTGATTATGGCGCACGGGGATGACAAAGGTATAATTATACCGACGAAAATCGCACCAGTGCAAGTCGCTATTGTGCCGATTTGGAAAAGCGACGAGGAAAAAAAAGAAATGATTGGCGCGGCGGAAAAAATCGTTTTAAAATTGCAAGATGTAAAATTCAAGATTGACAAACGGGACCAGCGGCCGGCTTGGAAATTTTTTGATTGGGAAAGAAAGGGCGTCCCCCTTCGCGTGGAAATCGGACCGAAAGATTTGGAAAAAAATCAGGCAGTTTGCGTGCGGCGAGACACGGGCGAAAAAATAATTGTGCCGCAAAGCGATTTGGCGGACAAGCTTCCGGAGATTTTGGAGGAAATTCAAAAAAATCTTTTTGACCGCGCTCTTAAATTCCAACAGGAAAATACGCATGAGATTGGCTCTTGGGAAGAATTTAAAAATACGATTGAGAATAAAAAAGGATTTTTAAATGCTTTATGGTGCGGCGATTCTTCCTGTGAATTAAAAATAAAAGAACAGACCAAAGCCACGATCCGTTGCATTCCTTTTGAGCAAGAAGAAGTTTTAGGCCAGTGCGTTCATTGCGGAAAACACGCGAAATACAAAGTCATTTTCGCAATCGCTTATTAATTGATTAAGGCGCCGGCATTTGTTCCAAAAAGACATAAATTTTCCCAGCGTGAAAATCTTATTCGGATTTCGTCCTCGCTCCTCCGATGTAAAATCGGAGACCATGCCCGCTCGGACGAAAAACGCTTTTTGAGAACAAATCGCCCATGCCTAAAAGATAAAAATATGTCTCTTTTTGATTCCACAATTCAAAAAATTGAAACCATTGCCCGGCAACTGGGCGCTCACCCCAATATTATTGAGCAATTAAAATATCCGGAAAGGGTGATTGAATTTAATATTCCTCTTTTGATGGATAATGAGACTGTGCGCATGATTCCGGCGTGGCGATCCCAGTACAACAGCGCGTGCGGGCCGTACAAGGGCGGGATTCGTTTTCATGAGAGCGTGAGCAAGGATGAAGTGATGGCCTTGTCCGCTTGGATGGCGATCAAAACCGCCGTGGTAGGTGTGCCTTTTGGCGGAGGAAAAGGCGGCGCCAGAGTTAGTCCAAGAGAGTTGTCTAAAAGCGAACTGGAAAGATTAAGCCGCGGATATATGAGAAAGCTGGCGCAGAGCATCACTTCGGACACGGATATTCCTGCGCCGGATGTCAATACTAACTCCATGATTATGGGTTGGATGGTTGACGAGTATGAAAAAGTTTCCGGCAAGCGCGATGTGGCAATCGTCACCGGAAAGGCCATTAAAGACGGAGGAAGCGAGGGTCGGGAAGTAGCGACCGGATATGGCGGAGCCGTGACTATAGATCAAGCTGCCAAACATATTTTGAAAAAATCACCCAAAGACATTACCATAGCGATTCAAGGATTTGGCAATGTCGGGTCTTATGCCGCGAAATTTCTTTTTGATAAAGGCTACAAAATCGTATCTCTTTCGGACCATCATGGCGCGCTGGCCGGAGTCAAAGAATTAAATCCTTATGCTGTAAAAAAATGCGTTGAGGAAAAAGGTTTCGTGGCTGGGTGTTATTGCACGGGCGATGTATGCGATTACAGCGAGAAAAATCGAATCACGATTGCCGAGCAATTAGAAAGTAATGTAGACATTCTGATACCGGCAGCGATGGAAAGCCAAATCACAAATGACAATGCGCGCCGCATCAGAGCAAAGGTAATAGTGGAGCTGGCCAATGGTCCGATCAATCCGTCCGCCGAGCCGATTCTTTTGAAAAAAGGCATAATTATCGTACCGGATGTTTTGGCTAACACCGGCGGCGTGGCGGTGAGCTATTATGAGTGGCTGCAAAATAAAAAGAATGAACGCTGGACAGAAAAGAAAGTTTTGGGTAAACTGGAACGGCTGATGGTTAAAGGTTTTGATGTGGTTTGGACAGAAGCCAAATCCAAAAAAACCGATTTGCGCACCGCGGCTTACTCGCTGGCTATCCAAAGGATTGCCAAAAAGATTAAGGCGAAGCCGAAATAAATCGCCTCGTTTGTCCACCCGCCTAATTTTTTTGGGCCGGTAGTCTCAGTTGGTAGAGCGCCTCGTTTGCAACGAGGAGGCCAGGGGTTCGAGTCCCCTCCGGTCCAAAAAATTTGGGCGGGCAAGACGAGGAGGTCAGCGGTTTGAATCCGCTCGGGTCCAAAAAGGAATTTTGTGATTTGAAAACCGTCCTGATTTGAATCAAGGCGGTTTTTTGCCGGGTCTTTATTTTTTCATAAATTTCTTGTAGTATCAAGATAGAAATTATTTTGCTGGGGTGGCGGAACTGGCATACGCGCTGGCCTTAGAAGCCAGTGGTCGCAAGACCTTGGGAGTTCAAATCTCCCCTCCAGCACCAGTAAATGTTTCGGTTTTTGGATTATTCAGATATTCTGATATACTTGATAAATACTATGATTATGAAAATTTCAACCGATCCGAATAAAATAAAAGAAATTTTGGAGCGCGGCACTGAAGATGTGATTGAAAAAGATCATTTGGAAAAAAGTTTAAAATCCGGAAAAAAATTGCGCGTCAAATTTGGCATTGATCCGACCGGACCAAAAATCCATTTGGGACGGGCTGTGCCTTTGCGCAAGCTCAAAGCTTTTCAAGAATTGGGACACCAGATTGTTTTAATCGTGGGCGATTTCACGGCTACGATCGGCGATCCGTCCGATAAACTTTCCAAGCGACCGATACTGACTAAAGAAGATGTTAAGAAGAATATGAAATCATACAAAGATCAGCTTGGCAAGATTTTGGATATGAAAAAAGTCGATCTTAACTACAATAGCAAATGGTTGGGAAAATTAAATTTAGAGAAAATCGCGGATTTGGCCGAATCGTTTTCTTTGCAGCAAATGGAGCAGAGAAGAAATTTTAAAGAAAGAATTGACAGAGGAGAAGATGTAAGTTTGCGCGAGTTATTATATCCTCTAATGCAGGGATATGACAGCGTGGTGGTTAAAGCTGATGTGGAAGTGGGCGGATTTGATCAATTATTCAATCTGAAGGCCGGACGGATTATTCAAAAGCATTACGGACAGCCGGAGCAGGATATTTTGACCGCTAAAATGATTGAAGGTGCGGACGGAAGAAAAATGTCCACCAGTTGGGGCAATGTGATAAATATTGTTGACGAGCCCAATGAGATGTTTGGCAAAATTATGTCAATGATAGACGAATTGATTTTACCGTATTTTTGGCTGTGCACGGATATAACCAAAGAAGAATATGATGATTTTGAAAAATACTTGAAGCAAGGCGATAATCCGCGCAATATCAAAATAGAGCTGGGCAAGCGGATCGTGGAGCTCTATCATTCAAAAAAAGAAGCGGAAGAAGCGGCCGCTGAATTTGAAAAAGTATTTTCCAAAAAAGAATTGCCGACCGATATGCCGGAACATCGCGTCACGTCCGATCAAATCGCGCTGGTTGATATTTTGGTCCAAACTAAATTGGCGTCCAGTAAGGGCGAGGCCAGAAGACTGATTGCGCAGGGCGGCGCTAAGGTTGATCAAAAAGTTATCACCGACATACAAGCAGTCTTGCCAATCCCGGACAAAGGTGTTATTCTCCAATGCGGCAAAAGGCATTTTGTGAAGATTATTAAAAAGGGTGCTTAACTTCCGCCTTCGCAAAAGCTGCTTCCTTCGACGAAGTAGCTTCGGCTACGAAGGTCGAGTCGGCGGACAAGCAGTTTATTTATTAAAATTAGCGTCTCGTTTATTCACCCGCCTAAATTTGGGCAAATGGGCAACTAGCTCAGCTGGTTAGAGCGTCTCGTTTACACCGAGAAGGTCGTAGGTTCGAATCCTACGTTGCCCAAATTTGGGCGGGCAAACCGAGAAGGTCTGAGGTTCGAATCCTCAAGCGCCCATATTTATTAAATCCAAAAAGACAGCGCATAAAGCGCTGTCTTTTGTTGTTAAGATGATTTGCTGATTAGTCTTCTTGGCGGCGGTGAAAATGCCGGCGATCAGAGCCGCCTCTTTTTTCTTCAACCATCGGGCGATCGGAAACGGCGCGCAGTTCCTCGGGCGACATTGCCTGCCGGCGCGAAAGATTGAGCCGTCCCATTGAATCAACCTCAATCAATTTCACTTTGACAGTATCCCCTTCTTTTACGATATCAGTCACCTTGCCGACGCGATATGGCGCCAGCTCTGAAATATGCACCAAACCTTCTTGTTTGGGAAGAATTTCCACAAACGCTCCAAAATCCATAATGCGCATTACTTTGCCTTCAAAGATTTCTCCGACCACCGCTTCTCTGGTCAGATTCTTCACCCACTCGGCGGCTTTGTCAACGCTCTCTTGCGATACCGCGCTTACAAACACCGTGCCGTCTTGCTCAATGTCAATATTGGCTCCGGTGGCGGCGATTATTTCATTGATTATTTTTCCGCCCGCGCCGATCACATCGCGGATTTTTTCCGGCTTGATTTTTATCACCGTGATTTTCGGAGCGTATTGGGAAACGGCCGGACGCGGAGCTTTAATCGCTTCATCCATTACATCCAAGACTTGAAGCCGCGCGATTTTTGCCCGGTCAATCGTCTCGCGCACCATCTGATCAGTCAGACCGGAGATTTTCACATCCAGTTGGACGGCCGTGATGCCATCCCTCGTGCCCGCCACTTTGAAATCCATATCTCCGCCAAAATCTTCCACTCCTTGGAGGTCGGTGAGCACTTTGTACCGTTCGGTCGCTTCGTCGTAAATCAATCCCATGGCGATACCGCCCACCGGTTTTTTAATCGGTACGCCCGCGTCCATCAGGGACAATGTGGATCCGCAAGTGGCGCCCATTGATGAAGATCCGTTGGATGATAATACTTCCGAGACCACTCGGATCGTGTATGGAAATTCTTCTTTGGACGGCAGGACGGGCATCAAAGCTTTTTCTGCTAAAGCGCCGTGCCCGATTTCTCGCCTTCCGGTGGAGCGCATCGGCTTGGCTTCCCCGACTGAAAATCCCGGGAAATTATAATGGTGCATATACCGCTTGTGCGTCGTTTCTTCCATCCCGTCCAAGATTTGCTCTTCCGAAGGGCTGCCCAAAGTGACTATGGACAATACTTGAGTCTCGCCGCGTTGAAAAAGACCGGAACCGTGCGTGCGGGGAAGGATTCCAACGGATGAAGAAAGCGATCGAATTTCGCTGATTGCCCGATTATCAACGCGCCGCTCTTTTTCCAAAACCGATTTGCGCGATTCTTCTTCAATGATTTCATCAACTATGCTTAATCCTTTTTGTCTGTCTTCTTTGGAAATATCATTGTCCGCTTTTAATAATTCATCAAGATCGGCTTTAGCCTTTTTTAAATTTTCGTTTTTTGTCATTTTGCTGTCGCCGGTTTTATAGAATAAAACATCGTCAAGTTTCGAGATGATAAAAGCGCGCACCTTTTCTTTGAGGATGTTTATTTTTTCAACTTCTTCGGCCGAAGGAGCCGGTAATTCATTCTTGGCAATCCCGATTTCTTTTTGCATCTGCAGAATCAGATCAAGGATTTTTTTGTAATGCTTTTGCCCGAATTCCACCGCTTCGGAAAATACGCTTTCCACTATTTCCTGGGCTTGGCATTCCAACATCAGCACGCGATTTTCCGTGCCGGACACGACTAGATCCAAATCCGATTTGGTCCGCGCTTCATAGCTCGGATTAATCACCCATTCGCCGTTTATCCGGCCGACTCTGATTCCGCCGATCGGACCATTCCAAGGAATGGGCGAAATGGCGAGCGCCGCCGAAGCGCCGATCAAGGATAATATATCCGGATCGTTTTCCTGATCGTGGGATAAAAGAGTGAGAACGACTTGAATATCATTTCGGATGCTGTAAGAAAATAAAGGCCGGATGGATCGGTCTACCAGGCGGCTCGTCAGAATTGATTCATCGGATGGGCGGCCTTCTCTTTTGATAAATCGCGATCCTTTGATTTTTCCGGCGGCATACAGCCTCTCCTCGTAATCAACCATCAGCGGCAAAAAATCCACTCCTTCGCGCGGTTTGCCGGACATCACCGCCGTGGCCAAAATCACCGTGTCGCCGTATTGCACGGTCACGGCGGCATCGGCCAATCCGGCAAATCTGCCGGTCTCAATCATTAATTGCTTTCCTCCCCACTCGCACTCGTATTTTTTGGGTTGCATAAACCCCTTTCAAAAAGGCCCTGCCCGCAAGGCTGAAAGACAAGGAAACTTGCCTTCTGTGTCTTACGGCCAGCGCCTAAATTAACTTTTAATTATTTAATATAATTTTATTCTTCCTCCCTATTCCGGCTCATCATCCTTCCCAAATACCGCACCGGCTGTTTGATCGCTTTCATTAAAAACCATTCTTGCTCTTGCGAAAGATCGGTAAATTCGTCAACCACTTCAATAAGTTTCCCGGAAGCGGATTCGCGAAAAGCCATTGCTTCCACAAAAACGCCCTGATGCTGTAAATACTCAACGAGCGGAACATAATCTCCGTCGCCCGATACCAGCACTACCGCGTCCAATTTGGGCGCCAGGCGTACCGCATCCATGGCGAGCCCTACATCCCAATCGCCTTTTTTCGTACCGTCGTAATACACCTGCAGATCCTTCATTTTTACGGAGAATCCTTGTCCGGACAATGCGTCAAAAAACCCCTGTTCGTCGGGGTTGTTTGATTTGATGACATAGGCCAGAGCGCGGATGAGCTTTCTGCCCGAAACGGCCCGCTCTAGAATATTTCCGAAATTAACGCGCATCTGATACAAATTCTTGGCAGAATAGTACATGTTTTGTATGTCCACGAAAACTCCGACGCGCTGTTCTGCGTGTTTGGCTACGGCCATAAAATTATGCTTCGGCTTTCTCGCCCTCTTCCTTTACTTCCTTTTTCTTTAATTTTAATTTATCCACCAATACTTCGTATCTTTTGGCGCTTTCTTTGGAAAGATATTTGAGTAATCGATGCCTTTGCCCGATTTTTTTCAAAAGCCCGCGCCGGGATGAAAAATCTTTCTTGTGCTCTTTGAGATGCTCGGCCAGCCTTTTTACTTCTTCGCTCAAAAGGGCGATCTGCACTTCGGGCGAACCGGTGTCGCCGGCATGCGTTTTATATTTATCAATGACCTTATCCTTGATTTTTTTATCCAACATAATATTTTTGTCCGCGAAATTCCATGAATTGCCGATAAGCCGGACAACCGTAGAATTTCGTAAATTAATAATAAGCAATAAAAGCGTACCATATATGCCGAAAAAAAGCAAGCGTCGCAAATTTAGACGGCCTTGCGCGATTTTAAATTAAGTAGTATACTGTCTTTTGGTTTTTAACCAATTCGTTCTTTTACAGTCAGTGCAGATGATTTTATCTTCCAAACGAAGACCGCGTACTCCTTGGTATGCGGCCCCGCTCGTCGGATGATGAGCGTTTTAGTTTAGAGCATAAATATCGTCTGCAATATATAAACACGGAGTAATAACCAAAACAAGGAGGTGTAAAGATGCTTAACGAAGCGGAGAAGTTGTTGATTGCTGATTGGAAGGGTAAAAACGTTTTGAAAGATGTTTCTGCCGATCTTGAGCAGGAAGGTGTGATCTTGGTTTGCTGCAGCGATGGCCATCGGTTTGGCGAAATGTTTTGCCACCTTCAGAATTTTACAGAGAATATTCATGCTTTGGCTCTTAATGGCGGCGCGCTCGGTATGGGATTCCCCATAAAGTTCTTTTTTCGTAAAAGAGCTTTGCGGCGCAATATTCAGGAAGCTGTAGACATGAAAGGGTGGCGACACATTGTTGTCTCATCACATTGGCCTTGCGGAATTGCAACAAGTAACAAACTAACACTTCCGGAGGTATTAAAAAGGACCGTTAATGCCTCAAATTACATAAAAACTCGCATACGCGGCGAGAATATCGAGGTTTTTCCTCATCTTCATGTTGATTTTAGGATTCTTCCTGAAAAAGAAAAAGGCAATCAGCGGACCTACGAAATCTGCCATCATCGCATCAAAGAGCTCGCCCTTGCCTATTAGAGAAGGTTCTCCGTTTGTTTCCATTTGCCCCGGCGTCTTTATACGGCCGGGGTTGTTTTTTTTAAAAAAATGTTGTAGGATAGAAAAACAATAGCCCCTATAGTTCAATGGATAGAATAGCTCCCTTCTAAGGAGTAGATCGAGGTTCGATTCCTCGCGGGGGCAAAAATTATATGGTGGCTATGGTGTAGTAGCAGCACAGAGGCCTGTGAAGCCTTTAGTGAGGGAGCGTAACCCTCTAGCCACCCCAATAAATGATATTCAAACCGCCCCGAAAGGGGCGGTTTTATTTTAAGATATTAATTTACTTCCCCTAAAAACATCGGGATGGCGAGACGCTTGCGCTTGGTCTCGCCTTTGAACAATGCGGCTTTGCGCGCGGGAGCGATTCCCCTGTCCCCTTCGTGGCCAGAAAATCTATGCGCGGAAAAACTTGATCCCAAAAAGAGCGTGTGTTTTCCGTATTTTTCTTTTATTTTATCCACCCCCTCGTACAGCCGCGTCATTTTTTCAACGATAAGATGCGAGCCGAACAAATCCATCTGCGAATTTTCCTGATTTTCCAAATTCAGAAGAATGACGCCCGTTGAACGGTATTGTCTATTTCGTTTGAACAATTCTTTAAACGCCGGTTCAATAATTTTAATGACTTCGTTTGGAAACGCCGTCGCCCTTGAAAATCTTGTCTCCAGTCCGCTGTCCCGAAAATCCTGCGTTCGCAAAAAAATGACCGCTCCTCTGGCCGCTTGTCTGTAACGCCTTGCCTTAATGCAGGCGTTTTCAATATTCTTTGACAATTGCGCAAAGATGAAGCGCTCGTCATTTGACGGCGGAGTAAAGGTTTTAACTTTCTGAATTGATTGATAGCTTTCTTTTTCCTTCGTATCAACGGCGAGAACGGAGCGTCCGTTGAGCTCCTCCCATATTTCTTTGAATGGTTTTATCATTTTTTTCTCAATCCACTCTTTTGATTTTCGCGCGAAATCAAGCGCGGTTCGGATTCCGTATTTATTCAACAACGCCGTTGTTTGATGACCGATGCCCCACACTTTTTCAACGGGAAGTTTTGCGAGATAGAGATGAATATCTTTTCCGGGAATAACAGTCAGCCCGGATGGCTTTTTCCATTTGGAGCCGATCTTGGCAACCACTTTGGTAGGCGCAAGGCCGATGGAAAAAGTAAACCCGAGCTCTAAATCCAAATCGCGCTTTATTTGTTCGGCAATTTGAGCGTAAGACATGCGAAGGGGCCTTTGCAGGCCCGTAAGATCGGCAAAGCACTCGTCTATGCTGTATTCTTCCACATCGGGCGTGTATCGCCTCACTATTGAAAAAAATCGCTTGGAAAGAAGGCTGTAGGTCTCATAATCTGACGGCAAAATTATGTCTTCGGGGCAGATTTTTTTAATTTCAAATATTCTCATACCCCGCGCCACCCCCCGCGCTTTCGCTTCATAGCTCATGGAAGCGGCGATGCCCCGCTCTTTGCCCGTGACGACGGGCTTTCCTTTGAGCGCCGGATTCCTGGACTGCTCGCAGGACGCAAAAAAAGCATCGCCATCTATGTGCAGGATGGCGCGGGGAAATGTCCCGATTGCGAGAGGAGAATTCTCCATCAATATTTTCTGATAACGGCGATGACTACCGCCGCTATGTTTAATGTTTCTTTGGCGACGATCGGCTTATATCTTTCATTCGCCGCCTCCAAAAATGCTTTGCCCCCTTTTTTCCGCAAATATTTCATTGTCCATTGTCCGTCCACTTCCGCCAGCACGATTTCTCCTTCTTTGGCATTGCTTCGGCGCTCAACAAGCACCATGTCGCCTTCCATAATCCCCGCTCCGATCATGGAATCTCCCCGAACTTTCAGCATATAAGTCGCCTCTTTGTTTCCAATCAAATATTCGTCCAAATTCATAGTGTCCGAAAGCTCTTCTTCGGCCGGGGAAGGAAAGCCCGCCTCCACAGTCCCCAGCACTTTTGTGGAATAAAAAAGATTGCTCGGAATAATCTTGCCCGCGGTATCTTTTGCGATGAATCCGTTTGCGATAAAATGCTTTATTAGTTTGTAGGCGGAATTTCTCGATTTGTATCCCAAAAGATCGGCAAGCTCCGCATAGCTCGGCATTCGCTTGTTGTCTTGATAAAAACGCTTAAATTTATTAAATGACTCTTGCTTTTCCATATATACGCAGTATAGTGTACGATTGTACACCTGTCAAGCAGGCGTATTTTTGATATACTAAAAATGTTATGTGCGGAAGATTTACTTTGGAGCCAACCGCGCGATTTTATGAGCGTTTCCAAATCGCCAATCGATTGGAGCGTATTGAACCGCGCTACAATATCGCACCCTCCCAAGAGGTGCCGATCATTATCAAACAAAGCCCGAATAAAGTCGTGATGATGAAGTGGGGCTTAATACCGCACTGGGCGAAAGATCCTAAGATCGGATACAAAACAATAAATGCGCGAGCGGAAACAATCGCTGATAAGCCTATGTTTCGCTCGTCTCTCAAATCCAAAAGATGTCTTGTTCCGGCTAGCGGATTTTATGAATGGCAGGCAACCAAACAAGGAAAAATTCCTCACTATATTCATTTGGATAAGGAGCCTTTATTCGCATTTGCCGGATTATATGATGTTTGGAAAAATGACAAAAAGGGGGAGATTTATACTTTTACGATCATTACAACTTCGCCAAACGAACTGATTAAAAAAATACACGATCGCATGCCGGCGGTTTTGAAACAAAGCGATGAGGATAAATGGCTTGATACGGAAAATATTGCCGTGGAAATCGCTTTAAAAATGTTGGCGCCATATCGAGCTTCTGACATGGAGGCATATCCGATATCTCGTAAAGTCAATTCTCCAGAAAATGACACACCCGACCTTATCGTACGGACAAAGTAAAGTTAAAATGTGGATTTAGAGAAATTGGTCGTAATTCTTCTTTAACGCGCACCCAATCTATAGTTCTGAGCACATCCAACCAGCGACCCCAATTAAATGACATTCAAGCCGCCCCGAAAGGGGCGGTTTTGGTATGAATTTTCGCAAATGAAAAGCCTACAGACATAAATGCCTGTAGGCGTGAAGCGTATTAAACTATTAGTCCGTTCTAAAAACTGGCGAATCTGGCGACACCTCTCTTAGGACATTATTGAAAAAAATATCAAGCGTGCTGATTTGCAGCCATGAAACTGGCCTTCCGTCCGTGCCAATAATTTTTTGAAAGACGACTGATTCATGTTTGATTTCATGGGCCCGTCCTATTAATGCAATTTTATGTCCGGGGACATTTGAATAAAATCGATACCATTTTCCTAATTGAATTTCTTTGATCTTCATTGCTTCCCTCCTTAGTTAATATTGGTGATTTTTATGTGCCTAATGAATTACTGTTAAGTATCGTTTTTAGATAGCAAATAAATGAACTATAATAATATTATATTTTTCACGAAGAAAAGTCAATATGTGTAACATTATGTGTTATAATCTTTATATTTCTAAAAAATAATGATTGCGTACATCCTTGACAACCATGAAAATTCGATATACTATGGAAGTAAATTTGTTCTTAAAATAACCAATCACCATAGGAGGTGTCATCATGAAACAAATTACACGCGAAGAAGCTCTTAAACTTTTTCCATTTATTGAAATGATATTGAAGAGACACGCAATTCAAGAATCGAGGATAAAGTTTTATTTAACGCAGTTCGATGTTAATTTTCGTAGATATTCGCTCATTGAGACAGTCAGGGAGGGTATTAACAGTCTGCATGATAGAAGTTCTTTATTTATAGTATCGCAAAATTATTGTCATCGCGTAGGGATCGGGCGGGAATATGGAGTCGTATATGATCGAAGTGACGAAGGAGTGTATGATTCTTATCTCAATGATATTATAACATATCCAGAAGACTTAAAAGGACGGAGTGAAACAATGTCTGAAGCTCTAAAGCGCGAAGACCTAGAAAGAGCCCAGTATATCATTTTATATCGTTATGGAATAGATTTGACAGAATTTAACGAGCTTATAATAGCATCGTTAAATTGAATAAATTTCATCACGCCGTTGGGGATGCTTCTCAGCGGCGTTTTATATTTCGATTATTGACCTACGCGCTATATATTTAACACACAACATCTTATAATAATAGTGAATAGAGGGTAGGGTAATCGCTGAATTAAATTTGACCTTGTTTGTTGAGATTAAGGATGTAAATATACTCTCTTGACTGCACAAAGACAGTTTTAATATCTTCAACGAATCGACCCCAGCAAAAAATCACTCACTTAATTGGCGAGTGGTTTTTTATTTACCCTGTGGATAACTCCTCGCTCATACCATAACCTCCGCCAACCTTAGCCAAAGCATTACCTCTTGACAGAATATATTGATATGTTAAACTAATATCAAGATTGATAGCGGATAGAAGTTTGAAAATATAAGGGACGAGGAAGAAGGCATGAGGCGGTGGGAAGGATTCTCAAGTTCAAGCAATTGGACTAAAGAATCCTCCCCAACACTCTCCTTCTCAAATCAAAATTTGGTTATTTCTAAAATAACCACAACACAATCCTCACAACAACACCAACCCCCTCCCCCTTATATCACAACCAACACAAACTTCCCAATCCACAAAAAACTATCAATCTTTTTTATTTGGAAAAAATGTGAACCCGCTCCGACCAAAGTCGAAGCGGTTTTTTGTTTGATGTTAGCCAAAAATATCATCAGAGCTGGACAAATGACGATTTTTTTGATATAATACAATTGAGTGTTAACCCTCCTTCGCATAAAGCTACGGAGGGCGAAGAAACAAAAATAAAATTATGCAAAATTTATACAAAAAACTTCTCGCAGAAGTGCTATTATTGGAGCTCCCGCTTTTACGGGCTCCGAAACAAAAAAGGAAAAACCCATTTCGCTGGATTATTGTTGATTCATATTCTAAGCATATGGGAAACGGAGAGCATTATCATACCGCGACGCGCCTTTGGGAGTAATTCCTATGGCGCGTTTTGTTTTATATTAGAAAAAAATATTTTCGGTACGGAAATTTATAAAATATGAAAGACAATAAGCAAGCCATTGATCAAATAATGCATATTATGGAGGATTTTCGCGCCAAAGTGTCTAAAGTGCGATCCGAATACCGCACCAAAATTGCGGCAATATTGAAGCGCATTGATGATCAAAAACTGAAAGAAATTAGAAATAAATTGAAATAAGCCCTTATGCCGAAATTTGATAAGGGAGAATCTGCGATAATGGAAAAAGAAGCATTTTCAATTGATGATGCGGAAAAAATAGTAAAAAGCGCGTTAGGCGGCGACGCTCTTAAAAGAGCGGATAAAATGACTGATAGTGATATAACCGAAGAGGAATATAAAAAATATGAAGAAGCCGACAAACTCCCGCCGGACATAAGGAATATTTGGTGGAAAGCGGAAAACGAACGGGCGCAAATATGGTTCCTCGCTAATAATGAAGCTCAGCAAGAAGGCGAGGAGTCAGGCGGTTTGGCGGAAATTTTAAGAGAAAAAGATGACATTTTAAGTGAAGCGCAGAAGATTATCCTTAAGGAAAAAGTGCCGGACAAAATTATAAAAGCTTTTGACGAATTGACAGATGATTATAAGAGTAAATTAAATAATAATGATTTTTTAAAAGAAAGCGGCGACGAAAATGCGGAAAAAGTTTCAAATAGTCTGAAAGCGGCCATAAACGAATTAACAAATTTTAAAAATCAAGTAAAATTTATTACATCAAATAATAATACAAATTTTATGCCAGAATCATCATCAAAAGAAATATCGTCAATTATAAATATTCAAAATAATAATGATGGCGAGGAGGTTGGCAGGATCGCCGATGAAGAGTTGGCGCAGGAAATGGCCAATAAGGCGAATGAAATGCATAAGGAGTGGAAAGATAAAATTGAGGATGCATCCAATAAAGAAATCAATGAAACAATTGGACCGGCCGCGGATAAAGCCATGGAGGATGTTTTTATAAATGAGACAGGCGTGAAATACGAGATAGCCGTACAAGAAGCGATGAAGGATATGAAAGGAACGGAAGATGAGATTAATAAAGAAGTCGATAATAACGATGGAATCGTGAATGATCGAGCCTCTGACATCAAAGATGACGCGGTGAGAAACGAAATTATTGGCGACAATGATGAAGCGAAACAAAACATGAATAATGAAGTAAGCAACTTAAAAGTTGACGCTGAAAGAAAAATCGGCGAGATTGATCCGGAACCGCCGAGCAAAGAGCCGATTCAAGAGAAAGAAAAAGAAATTAAAGACGAAAAAATAGAATCCGCAAAAAAAGACATTGGTGGCAAAATTAAAAGCATTGACGGCAAAATTCAAATTTTGGAAAATTCGCACGGCAATCCATATGATCGCCGCCTTTATATCGCGCGCGAGGCAGGTATAGATATAAAGC
>SCPX01000011.1 GCA_004298615.1 Patescibacteria group bacterium
GTCAATTCTTTAACCGTTTTTTTAAAAAGCGCCATTGCGTCGTTAAATTTTCGCGGCGTTGGCAATATCGCAACGCAATCAAGCTTGTTTCCATTTTCAGAAACCGCCAATCTCATCTTCGTCCCGCCGATGTCAAACAAGAGAAACATAATTGAAAATTTCCAATTTTCAAATTCTAATTTTCAAATAATTTCCAATAACCAAAATTAAAAACAAGTTTTGGAAATTGAATAATTGGAATTTGAGATTTGTTTGGAATTTGGATTTTGTAATTTGGGATTTACCGATTTATATATCCAAATTCTTCACGGACTTGGCTTGAGTGTGGATGAAGTGCTTTCTGGGGGCGACTTCGGCGCCCATCAAAATGTCAAAAATCTTATCCGCTTCCGAGGCCTCACCGATCGTCACTTGCTTCATTACGCGGTTTTGCGGATCAAGCGTCGTCTCCCAAAGCTGCCCCGGATTCATTTCTCCCAAACCTTTATAGCGCTGAATATTGATGCCGCCCGGTAGAGTCTCGCCGATTTCCACGCTTCCTTCGGCGCCATTTTCCAAAACCGGTGTTTCGGCCGTTTTGGCCGCTTTTTCTTTTTCCTGCGCTTTTTCCGCTTTTTTCTGCATCATATCTTTAACCACTTTTTCTTTTTCCGCGTCGGAAAAAACATAATGAATTTCTTTGCCTTTTTTAATTTGATAAAGCGGCGGTTTGGCAATATAGATGTGTCCTTTTTCAATCAGCTCTTTAAAATATCGGTAAAATAATGTAAGCAAAAGCGTCCTGATGTGCGAGCCGTCCACATCGGCGTCAGTCATAATGACAATCCGGCCGTAACGCAATCCGGAAATATCAAATTGTTCGCCAATGCTCGTCCCCAAAGCAATGATGATTGATTTCACTTCATTATTGGCCAGCATTTTATCAATTCTTGCCCGCTCCACATTTAAAATTTTTCCTTTTAATGGCAAAATGGCTTGAAATTCCCGATTTCTTCCTTGCTTAGCCGAGCCTCCGGCCGAATCTCCCTCTACAATGAAAAGCTCCGATTGCATCGCGTCTTTTGAAGAGCAATCAGCTAATTTTCCGGGCAAAGTCAATCCTTCCAAAACGCCTTTGCGCAAAATCGTATCGCGCGCCGCCCTGGCCGCTTGCCTGGCCCGCGCCGTCAGAACGCATTTGGAAATTATGGCTTCCGCGTCTTTCGGATGTTCTTCCAAAAATATCGCCAAATATTCTCCCACTACCGATTCCACCGCTCCCCGCGCTTCCGTATTTCCCAGTTTTGATTTGGTCTGGCCTTCAAATTGCGGTTCGCGGATCTTAATGCTGATTACTGCGGTAAGGCCCTCCCGCACATCGTCGCCCGATAAATTTTCATCTTTTTCTTTCAAATATCCCTGTTTTCTGGCGTAATTATTGAGCGTGCGGGTAAGAGCGGACTTGAATCCCAAAAGATGCGTCCCGCCTTCGATCGTATGAATATTATTGGCAAAGGTAAACACGGATTCTTTATAATCGTCCGTGTACTGGAATGCCGCTTCCACTCCCAGACCATCCGCTTCTTTTTCAATGTAAAAAATATTTTCATGCTTGGCGTCTTTGGTATTATTCAAATGCTTGACATAAGACGCGATTCCGCCCTCAAAATAAAAAGAATAAGAAAGTGCGGCGTCAATGACGGTGATTTTCACTCCTTTCGTCAGATACGCTTGCTGGCGCAAATGATTCAAAACATATTCGCGGCTAAATTCAATTTTGGGGAAAATTTCCGGATCCGCGTCAAAAAGAATGGTCGTGCCCGTGCCGTCAGCGCGGCCTACCGGCTTTACTTTGGCCAATGGCTTTCCTCTTTTATATTCCTGCACCCATAATTTTCCTTCTCGTTTTACGCTCGCCTTTACATATACGGAAAGAGCATTGACGACTGAAACGCCCACGCCATGCAAGCCGCCTGACACTTTGTATCCGCTGCCGCCGAATTTTCCTCCGGCATGCAGGACGGTAAGGACAGTCTCCAAAGCGCTTTTTTTCGTTTGTTTGTGAATGTCCACAGGAATGCCGCGGCCATCATCTTCCACTTCAATTCTATTTTCCGGCAGCATTCGCACGACAATATTTTTGCAATATCCGGCCATGGCTTCGTCAATGGAATTGTCCACCACTTCCCAAATCAAGTGATGAAGTCCTTCGGGGCCGGTTGACCCGATGTACATCCCGGGCCGTTTTCTTACCGGATCCAATCCTTCCAAAACAGTAATTTGCTCGGCCTTGTATTCGCTCGGTTTTTTGTTTAATTCTTCTTTATTTTTTGCCATACCAATTACAAAAATTGACGATTAAACTAAATAAAAGAGAGTATTTCGCTCTCGTTATTATATTAGCACAAATTTATAAAAAAATAAACCCCCAACACCAAACTTTGGTGTGGGGGTAAAAGTCCCGTAAATCATATACGGAGCGTATTTTGATGATAAAAATAACGAATCTATTTTGTTCCATTATTTTTTAATCGATCCCATTCGTCCTTTGGTTTCCAAATAACATTGCCGGCGGCTATGTCGCGGGCAACGACAGGATCATCCTGTTTGTATTCCGGAATCGGCATGCGAACCAGGCTGATTACCGGTATTCCCGCATTGTATTTTGAAATATACCAATGATCAATAGTAAGCGACCGATTAAGCAGGCATATAATGGCGATTGCCCTGCCTTCGGCTTCTTCTATAAGATCGATGAGCTGATCGGTTGTGGCAAAATTATTACAAACATCCTCAACTATTGCCACTCTTTCGCATTCTCTTACTTCATGACGGCCGAAAACAAGGTTGGTCTTCTCGCGTTCGTACGCCGTAGCGGTCTTTATTACTTTTTTTTCCGCCTTGATCACGCGGCGATCACAAGCCAACCCGAGCATTAGAGAAAAAGCATACCCGCCAATCGGAGCGCCGCAAAAAACATCAATCTCATCAAGCATTGGCAAGAGTTTTTCCCGCATCTGATCGGCAAAATACTTTAAAACATGCGGGTATTCCTCCGCTTTGGAAAAGTTGGCGTAAATATCGCCTACCCATTGCTTTTTTCCGTCCGGCGTTTCATATCTGCCGGCATAACCGACCATGGGGCCAAGCCGTTTGCCATTCTCGTCCTTTGGACACGAATAATATCCATCACAAAGATCTAAGATCTCTAACGGCGAAATATTTTTATTAATCCGCACTATTCCGCTCGCATTTCTTTCGTTCATTTTTCACCCACCTTTCATAGTTATCTATACCGGTTAATTAAATCATTCAGCTTGATCGTCTCTCTTCTCGCCGCTTCGGCAAAGTCCGGACCATTGGAAGCAAAAATAATACCTCGTGAAGAATTAATGATCATGCCTTGTCCGCGGCTGTCTTTGCCCGCTTTCACCGTCTTTTCCACATCGCCGCCTTGCGCGCCGATACCGGGAATAAGAATCGGCATATCACCAATAATGTCCCGCACCTTCTGAAGTTCTTCTGGATATGTTGCGCCAACAACTACCGCGCAATTTCCATTCTTGTTCCACTTATCAGCAACTTGTGCTGCCACATACTGATATAGTGGTCCGCGACCGTCCAGCCTAAGATCTTCTATCATCAAATCCTGAAATTCACCCGCCCCCGGATTGGATGTGCGGCAGAGCACAATTATGCCTTTATCGGGCATATTTAAAAATGGCTGAAGAGCTTCTTGTCCAAGATAAGGATGAACTGTGATCGCGTCTACTTTTAAATACTCAAAAGCCATCTTTATGTATCCTTTATTAGTATTCCCTATATCTGCGCGCTTGGCATCAAGAATAACAGGCACCTTCGGAGCAAGATCATGAATACGGCTTATGGTATCTTTCATAGCGGCCAAACCGACAACCCCGTGCGCCTCATAAAAAGCAATATTTGGCTTGTACGCACATGCGATGTCTTCCGTAGCCACCACAATTTCACCATTGAAGAATGAAATAGAATCATCTATATTGAAAGCGGGAGTTGTTCTGATATATTCCGGTATTTTCTCGTACTCACTGTCCAATCCAACGCAAACAAATTTTCCTTCTTCCCATTGTGCTTCCAACATCTTTCTGAAATTTCTTTCCTTCATTTCGCTCCTCCTTTGCTTTTACGCAACTCCTCCAATACATTTCCAACTAAAAACCTTGGGTTGTCATTTTCTATAATCATTGCATTTGTAAGAACAGACCTTGGAACAGTTTTTCACTTCCGCGCATAGTTGATTTTCAATCGCCACTGTCTTTTTCCTTTTGACCGGACACTGGATGGTTTTGACTTTCTTCAACGGCCTCACCTCCTTTACCCGCCTAAGTTTTCGCGTAGCGAAATTTTGGCTGGGCTTTGTTTGTTTATGGTTAAAATAAAAAGAACCGAATTCGCCTATATCTTGCCTGAAATCGTAAAAAATGTCAATCGCTTGCGGTTATAAAAAAAGCGGGCGCTTTTAAATAGCGCCCGCGGCTGAACCGGTGATTAAGAAATCATTTTTTGAATATGCTTCAGGCATTGCTGGACAACAATATCTTGAGATTTTGTTCCGTCAATCACAATCCACTTGCGCTCTCTGACTAAAGTATGATATCCGCTTTCCACTCTTTTGGCGCGATCCAGGTCTTTCAGCGTATTCATTTTTTTTCTGGAACGCGCAATGCTTAGAGGCACTCTTAAAAACAAAGTCATATTCGGCTTTGTGCCAGGCAAATTCGCCTCCATCAATTCCAGCATTTTTCTGGGGATTTTATTTCCCCATCCGTCAAAAGCCAGAGCCGTCCCCCAAGACCGATCCATCAGCACAATCTGATGATCTTTGGCAAGAGCATAGGCGGTCTCATATTGGAGCACGCGCAGTGTCCAAAAAATCAAAGAGCGGGCAATATGGCTTACCGGCAAAATGTCAGCCACGCGGCGCAATTGCCGCGCATTCGGCAAGCTGTCCACATCGGTCAGCGCCGCTGAAATTCCTCGCTTCTCAAGCTTTTTCATCACTTTCTTCAGCGCCGTGGTCTTTCCCGATCCCGGCAATCCTTCTATGGCGATAATTACTCCCATGGCTTCACCCTCCTTTCCGGCTGTAATGTTTGAATTAAATTAAAAGGACAAAAGTTTTTTCAGTTTATGGTCATTTTGACAAAAAGTCAAGCCCCGCGCCGCATCGGTCTTTCCGAATAAAGAAATGATCCGATAATTCCCAGATTAATAATCAAGTTGCTTGACGCTATTTTAAAATAATAATTTCCCAAAAAAATTCCGCCGATCAAGAAAAAAATTATCAATGCTTCGACAAATTCCATTTGGTAATCGGAATACTTTGCGCCTAAATTAATGGCATGCTCTCTGATTTCTCTGAAGCGATCTTTAAGACTTTGATTTTGAGCCGGGAGTGGCCAGAAGCATAAAAGATGATATCCATAAAGCGCAATACTTAAAAATATCATTCCCGCGGAAAATGCAGTCAAATAATCATAAGACGCTGTGATCTTGCGCTGATCTAAAAATAAATGCGGATCTAAATATAAATGAAGATTGCTTGACTTAACTTGAATAAAAGCTAAAAAAATTAAAACAAACAAAAACCATCCATATAAAAATGCTTTCCAAAAATAATCCAGAGAAGAGGGCGCAAAACTGACTATCACTACGATAAAGGTGGGGAAAAGAAAAATTATACCAAGCCAAAGAAAAGGACCAAAATTTACCGCATACGCGTACCAAAAAATTAAAGTCCAGACAAGCAAAATTTTTTCATTAATTCCTTGAATCGCTTCATAGAAAAATAAATTAATGAAGAAAACTATGAATATAATATAAACAATGAGCAAAAGAAAGTAAGTACCGGCGTTATCTAATTTAATTGAATCATCTATAAAATCATATGCAAACGATAGTATTCCTAAAACTAAACTCGGCGCTAATGCTCCCAAGAACCACCATATGTTTTTTCGAAGATCGTTCTTAATCAAAAAAACAGATTGAATCAAAAGCCCCAAACCAAACATCAAACTCAACTTTAATGCGGGATTCATATTGTTTTTCCCTAAATATTTTTTCGGCGATTAGGATCAATTGCCCGGAGTGGGACTCGAACCCACAAGCCCTTGCGAGCGGCAGATTTTAAGTCTGCAGCGTATACCAATTCCGCCATCCGGGCATAATCTATACGCTATCTTAACAAATATTTATTCAATAATCAATCTTAATGGTAATTGTAAAAACATTATTTATTCTTCGCAAGCTCCGTTAAGACACCCCTTGGGACACGAGTAAGGAATTCTTTGTATATTATATGTATTGGCGCCATTTGTTCCTTCCCAGCATTTTACCTCTTCAACCGTAAAATTGTCTTTGCATCTGTCGTATGCAGTGGTAACGCTTTGTCCGCCTATGCTGGTAAGGGTCACTACTCCGCTCGCATAAATATCGCGAGACAATAGGCTGGCGTCGGAGTCAACACAATTATTGTCAATGTTAATTGGCGGATTTATTGGCGCTTGATTTGTCGCGTGATTAATCGAACTATTATTGATTGATGAATTGGTATTTCTATTTGCCTGATCAATTCTATTTGTATTAACATTACCTTTTTTTGCATTCGTATTTGCATTATAAAAATTCGGGACAACATGGTCTATGACTTGATAATTATTTCTATTTATGCGTAAGTCTAGATTTTCAGAAAACTCTGATATTTTGCTCGCGCCGTAAATCAATCCGCCGAAAATTAGAAAAACAAAAACCGCCAACACTATGACGGACAAAGTGTTAATGGATCTTTTTTTAACCTCTGGGATTTGATCGCTTGGTTTTAAATTAAGTTGATTCATATTCTCATAATTATTATAACATTTTTTCAAAAAAATAATCAAATAAATAGGGCTTCTGTAGTTGTTGTACAGAAGCCCGATGCGAATCTTAAACCGATTACAAAGAAGAAGGTTCGCCCAGATCGTAAATTTCGCCTCGCGCGACGACAATTTTCGGAGCGCCTCGCGTCACCATGCCATCATAAGGCGTGAAACCGCATTTGCTTTTCATATCCTCATTTTGCATTAGGACTTCCTCGTGCGGATCGATCAGTACAATATCAGCGTCCGCTCCCGGCGCGATTCTGCCCTTTGCGTGGAGATTGAAAATCCGGGACGCATTGCGCGAAGTGAGATTGATAAAATGATCAAGACTCATTTCCCGCCTGTGCACAAAATCATATATCAGATGAAAAAGCGTCTGCACTCCGGGAACGCCGCTGGGAATATTATCAAACTTTTCGCTTTGCTTTTCTTCCACAGTGTGCGGAGCATGATCGGACGCGACCGTATCCACATACCCGGACATGCATAAATATTTACGCAATTTCATCACCTGCTCTTTCGTGCGCAGCGGCGGATTCATTTTATAAAAAGCCGCTTCCTCTCCGAGCAAAAGCTGTTTGCTAAAATACAAATGATGCGGACAGACCTCGGCAAATACTTCAGCTCTCCGTTCTTTGGCTGATTTGATTAATTCCAAAGCTTCGGGAGTGGAGATGTGGCAAAAATACACCTTGCATCTTGTTTCTTCCTGCAATTTCAATGCCGTGCGGACCGCTGAAAGCTCCACTTCGGTGCTTCTGATTTCACAATGATCGGTAAGAGTCAGTTCGCGGCCGATTTTTTTCCTATGCCACCGGATCATCTGTTCGTCTTCCGCGTGCACGGCCGCGACAATACTATGCCGGGCACAGGCGCGAAAAATATCGCGCAAAGATTTCTCGCCTGATACGAGGAGATCGCCGGTTGACGATCCCATATACACCTTCACTCCGGCCACCCGCGAATCATCCGCCAAATACGGATATTGCCACCAATTGGAATCGGTGGCCCCGAAGAAAAGCCGGAAATCAATCAATGGCTTGCCGATTAGTTTTACCTTCTGATCAATACCTTCAAAATCAATTAGCGCCGGATCCGTATTGGGCATATCAAACACGGTGGTTACTCCGCCGTGCAAAGCAGCCAAAGAGCCGGTCTTCCAATCTTCTTTATGCTCTCCCCCCGGCACTCGGAAATGCACATGCGGATCAATCAGTCCGGGCAAAGCCAAAAGCCGGCCTTTCCGCGAATAATCTTTTCTTAAAAATTCAATTGAATGAATTTTTTCTCCCTCAATAATGAGGTTGGCAGCCCGGCCGTCTGACAACAAGACATGTTCTAATATCTTCATCTCTTTCTCCTCCTCTGCCCTTCGTAGCTTTATGCGAAGAAGGGCCTCTGATTTCGGAAATGTGTTTGATTCCCCTTCTTTCAAATATCTCCAAAAGTCCGCGATTGATATTACGCGCGATAAACGGTCCTTCATAAATCATACCGGTAAAAACCTGAATCAAACTCGCGCCGGCCTTGAACATTTCATAAGCGTCTTCGGCGCTGAATATGCCGCCTACGCCGATGATTGGCAATGCGCCGCCAGTTGATCTTGAAATATACCGCACCATTTCCAAAGCTCTCTCGCGCAAAGGTTCACCGCTCAATCCGCCGGTTTCTTTTATTTCGGTTTTCAAGCCGCTTCGCCTTATTGTGGTATTGGCCACTATGAGACCATTCATCCTTTGCCGCACGCATACTTCAAGGATATCGTCCAACTCTGTCCAGTTTAAATCAGGATCAATTTTTGGAATTATCGGCTTAAACCGGCTATTGCACCCTTCAGCCAATTGTGTCATTTCCCGATTAAGCGCCATTAATAATTTTTCAAGATGATTTTTGTGTTGAAGCGCTCGCAGTCCTGCCGTATTGGGCGAAGAAATATTAATCGCGAAATAATCGCCAAAACCGTAAAGCTTTTTCAATAAATCAACATAATCGTCTGCCGCGTTTTTAAAGGTGGTTGCCTTAGACTTGCCAATGCTTATGCCAAGCAGCGATTCTTTATTTTTGCGCAAAATCAAATTGGATCTGACGACATTATCGGCGCCGATATTATTAAACCCCATTCTGTTTATCAGCGCCTTGTCTTTGGGAAGCCGGAACATTCTCGGCCGGTCATTGCCTTCTTGGTAACGCGGCGTGATGGTTCCCGCCTCAATAAAACCAAAGCCTAGCGCTTCAAGACCGTCAAGAGCTTCCGCGTTTTTGTCAAACCCCGCCGCCAGCCCTACCGGATTTTTGAATCCCAAACCAAAAACTCTTTGAGACAGTCTTGGATCGTTTACGGTCGCGTATTTTTTTAATATTCGGTAAACATGCTTACTCTCTCCAATAAACTTCAAAAGTCTAATCGCCTCTTCATGCGCTATCTCCGGATCCTCCCTGGTCAATCTGAACAAAATCGGCCTTACTATATTCTTGTACAACATCTTTGCACCTTCCTTTCTTTGTTTGGTTAAGATGAAATGAACAAAAGCGCCTTAATATTAGAAAAAATTTTAAAAAAAGTCAACCCCATGTCAATCCATACAAATAAAAAAGCGGCCCGTCTTGTCTTAAAAAATCTAAGACAAGAACGGGCCAATGGTTTTACTCTATGAAAGCTCTATCAATGTCCTTAAGCGCCTTTTTAACCGCTGGCCGATGGAACCATTGCTGGTTCACATCTATATAAAGCGTCTCTGCGGCGTCTATTATTTTATCGGCTCTTCCACGATAATCTTCCATCAGCTTATCTTTTTTATAGATAATTTGATCTTTTTCTGATAGAAGCTTATTCAGATCTTTAATCCTTTCCTCCAATTCAAGTATTCTCTTTTTTGCTTCCTCTTCCTCAATGAGCTCCGTAGCCGCACTTTTAACGGCGTCAGCATCCACATCTCCGGCCAAATATTTACAAAGGAGATTGCAATTACTGATATATCTCTTACCTTCCTTATCCTTGTCAAAAAGATTTGTTGTATAGATGATACCATCTATTTCAACCATTAATCCGAAATAATTGAGTGCTCCGAGCCTGTCAGAAAACGGAGGGATCCATAAAGATTCCAGGTCAACGAACGGCATGTCGCCTCGCCATTCAACTGGTAGAAAAAAGGAAAAGGCATCCGTACTTTTTGGGCGAATAATGAACGCCCGGATAGCAATAAATCCTTTATCCCCTTCTTTCAAGCTGAACGCCACGGAATTAACCTCGTCATCACATGGCGCGCTCTTCGCAACTGAAGAACCCATATACCGGATCTTGTTGCCCTCAAACCCTTCCAAAACAATTACTCCGTTTTTAGAACTTTTTGCGCAAAGAATTTTTGATGCTTTCATCTTTCTTCCTCCTCGAATTTTTACCGACGATCCGTCGGTAGAGTTAAGGAACAATCGGCGCTGTGAAATACAGCTGCCTAAGCAGTCTTTGCCCTCTGCTCTTTAGGGTGTCTATAAAAGACTGGTCAGTATACCAAATATATGAATTTTGTCAACACCCGAAAAAAAACACACCCGAAAAAAAATAAAGAGCAAGTTTTACCTTGCTCTTGAAATGGCAGCCGGAAGCGATTAATTAGCTGATTCCTCTTTTAGCGAAATTAAAATATCGTAAAGATCGAGTGGGTTGCATTCCGGCACGAACGGATTCCTGTATTCCGTTCCGCAGCCTAAGCAGAACAATCTTTCCTGACGGCCGAAAATCTGCCGATAACGCGCTAAAAGACCAAGAGGTATGCGCGCCCTATTGCTGGCCGTACGAAAGTAAACTGTTTTATCGGATCCGGCCAACGAGTGCGGATCGTTTATGACCGTGCGGACGATAACACCGCCGCAACGGGGATCGACACAATGAAACGGCAGTCGAAATCCGGGAATGGAAAATTGCCGTAGCACCTCTAAAGGAATCGGGAGATTCAGAGCCTGGCGGATCTTTTTCTCCTTGGCCCATCGGTAGGCTAGATAAGCTATGCCTACATAATACAGAAATATTTTGGCCACGGCCAAGCCCAAATCGCTCCCGGTCAGACTCCATATCGGCGCTCCGTCCTCAAACAATGATGACACCCAACTAAAATAAACCGCGTAAACTGCGAAACCAATCAGAAAGAATATAATTTTTTTCATCGCCTTTCTCCTTTCGTTTTTTTTCATTTCTGTTTATCTTCGGTCTTTATGTTTCCTTAATTTTAAAGAACTTTCAACAGATAAATATATTCTAAATTTTCGCTTTTGTCAATAGCCCTTGACTTGAAGTTTCTAATCTGCCATAATAGCCAATCAATTGTTCATTTCATATAAAACTTAAAAAATCAAAAGGAGATAAAATGAAAAAAATGCGATTGATGGCGACTGCCTGGACTGTTGGAATTATCGGCGGAGTGATTTTTACCGTATTGCGGATTTCTGGAAGAATTAAGATAAAGGGCGTACTGCCCAAACAGCCTAAGGATTCAGGGCTTTTAATTATTTCCAATCATCCGTCTTTGTGGGAAGCTGGGATTTTCCCTTTTTTACTTTTTCCCCGCTATCTTTTAAATCAGCGCGCGATTCCTTTTTCCACGCCGGATAAGGAA
Source organism: Patescibacteria group bacterium (assembly GCA_004298615.1). GTDB lineage: Bacteria > Patescibacteriota > Patescibacteriia > SCPX01 > SCPX01 > SCPX01. The sequence goes on from SCPX01000011.1 coordinate 11,489, forward strand.
AATTTTTACGACAAATGGTGGTTTGCTTTATTCCGGCCGGTCTGCGTCCCGGTTCCGAGAGGC
>SCPX01000012.1 GCA_004298615.1 Patescibacteria group bacterium
CTTCGCGTTTATAATGGGGAGTCCGCTGTTTTTCGCGCTATCTTTCATTTTCGCAGGCCTGGGCGCGTATTTTGTGGTATACTATGAACGGGTCGGAGAAAAACCATCATATATTAATTTTTTAGCATTTATTCTGTTATTTTCAGCTTTCAGTTTTGCGTTTTAAGTTTGCTTTATGCCTTCGGTCATCTCTTATATTTCAAGTTTTTTCGCCCGTCATTTGCGCCGAGAAGTAAAAGAGCTGTATTTTTCAGTGGCGATTTTGGATTTTTCTTGGAATATGATAGCGCTCTTTGAGCCGATTTATCTTTGGAAAATCGGCTTTTCTTTATCGCAAATTCTTCTTTTTTATTTAGGAGTATACATAGTGTATTTTTCCTTATTGCCTTTGGGCGCTAAAATCGCGCGCGGATACGGATTTGAACACAGCATTCTTTACAGCTCGCCGTTTTTAATATTGTATGTTTTGGCCTTATTCGCGATTCCATTTTCACCGATTTTTATCGGGGCGGCCATCCTGGCGTTCGCTATCCAAAAAACTCTTTATTGGCCCGGTTACTATGGCGATTTTGCCCTATACAGCGAAGATGGCGATCGTGGCCGAGAAGTTGGGAATCTGGCAATGATTATGTCTTTTGCCGCCATTGGCGGGCCTTTTGCCGGAGGGGTGCTTGTGTATTTTTTCGGATTTCCAACTTTATTTATGCTGGGGGCGGCCGGAATATTGGTTTCCAATATCCCCCTTTTTTCCACTAAAGAAATTTTTGGTCCGGCTAAGCCATTCTCATATATCGGCGCGTATAAAAGGTTGGCGAGCAAACAGACCATGCGGCAACTTTTTGCGGGCATAGGATACGGCGAAGAATTAATTTTTATGGTCGTATGGCCTGTTTTTATTTTTGTGGCGGTAAAAAACGAATTTTCAGTCGGATCGCTGGTAGCGGGCGCCACGCTTCTTATGATGCTGATTCTTCTTTATGTGGGAAAATTGACTGATAATAATAATAAAAAGTCCGTGATAAAAGGCGGGATAATCGTATCTTTTGTCTCATGGATTATGAGGATGTTTATGAGTTCAGCTTCCGGGGTCTTTTCTTCCGAAGCCGTCACAAGGATCGGGCGCACCGTCGTTCAAGTGCCGCTTATGGCTACTGTTTATGAACGGGCGTATAAAGGGAGTATTATGGAAACGGTTATTTTTTTTGAAATGAGCTTGATTGTCGGGAAAATTTTAGCCGCCGGAATTCTTTTGATTATTTTTACGATTGCGCCTCAAGACTGGTTTTGGAATATCTCTTTCGGTTTGGCCGGAGCAATGACGCTTTTGTATGGGCTTTTATAGTATCAAGTAATAAGTATTAAGCTATAATGGATTTAACAAACATCACCGCCATCAAATCCCTTTGCAAACAATATGGTCTTTACCCTTCAAGCGTTCGGGGGCAGAATTTTTTAATCAACCGAGATGTCTTGAACAATATGGTCGCGGCGGCTGATCTGAAAAAGGACGATATCATTTTGGAAGTCGGCCCGGGTTTCGGCGTGCTTACATTAGAGCTTGCCAAAAAAGTGAAAAAAGTTATTGCCATAGAGCAGGATAAAATTCTTATCAAAGCATTGCGGGAAAATTTGGAAAAAGAAAAGATAAACAATGTTGAGATTATTGAAGGAAATGTATTAAAACTACCAACTACTCACTACCAACTACTCACTACCAACTATCGGATCGTTTCCAATCTCCCCTACCAAATCACCTCCCGATTTTTGAGGCAATTTCTGGAAGCGGAAAATAAGCCGCAAGATATGACGGTTATGGTTCAAAAAGAAGTGGCGCAAAGGATAGTCGCTAAGCCGGGAGATATGAGCTTGCTGGCGATTTCGGTCCAATTTTACGGTGAGCCAAAAATTGTCCGCAATGTCTCCAAAGATTGTTTTTGGCCCGAGCCCGAGGTGGATTCATCAATCCTGCGGATTGCGCAGATAGGCGCGGAAAAATACGCAGATAGGCGCGGAAAAGTTAACGAAAAAGCGTTTTTCAAGATTGTTCGCAACGGATTTTTGCATCGCCG
>SCPX01000013.1 GCA_004298615.1 Patescibacteria group bacterium
AAAATATTCCAATAGCTTTTCCGTATACCGGCCCAAGCCTTTCCCAAAGCTCCCTCCGTAAAATCTCGCGTCAATTCCGATTTTCATAAATTTATTATCTATTCGCCTATTCCCTCCATAGGCGGGCAGGCGCGCGCTTGTCCGTCGTAGTTTTAACGAAGGCGGAAATTAGAGACTAAATAATCGTTTCATTCTTTGAATACTTCCAACCGCTCTATGCCTTTTTCATTAATTTCCTCAGCCCATTTTTCTTCCAATATCCCCAGTTTCTCCATTCTTTCGTTTCCATCCATCTTTTCCAATTCAACGCGGCTGTGTTGACTAAATAAGTCTCTGATGGCCAACCGATCAATAATTTCGTCCCAAAAAGTTTCCTCATCGTACTCTTCAATAAGTTTTTGCATGCCAGCTTCTTCTTCAAAAATTCTGGTTGAAAAAAACTTTCCTTTATCCGCCTTTTCGTCGTCAACATACTCATCAAAGCCGAATTCTTTTGCATGCGAGAAAATATAATCCTCAATTTCCTCGTATTCCTTAATCATGTCATCCGTTCGATGCGCATTCGCGATCCAATTGCCAAGATAAACCGATTTTAGCAATGATCCAAATTGTTCTTTAGTAAATTCAATTTTCATAATGAGGAGATATTATATTCTCAAGGATGTTGAAATATTGTGGTGTAAATAATTATTAAAAAATATTGCTATAAGAACGATCATTGAATAAACAACACTTTGTATTCGGAGGCGTATTAAAATATTCCCATATTCTCTCCGTAAAGGTTAGCTGGTGCGCCGCCTATATATTTATATTGTTTTATCAGTGTCGGGAAGTTCTGCGAATTTAGCAGTCATTGTTGGATTCCCGCGCGTTAGCCTTTTAATTGTCAAATCTTCTGCCTTGTTATTAGCGAGACGGAGGTTGTTTTCAGACGACAAGAGTGCATCTTTGGTTTTTTGGAGATGATCGATTATTTTGTCTATTTCTTCGATGACTGTTTTGAATTTACGGCTGGCTAAATCGTAATTTTTAGCAAAACTCTCTTTGAAATTATTCATATTTTCCTCAAAGTTGGTAATGTCGATATTTTGATTCCTTACCAAAGCAAGCTCGGCTTTATATTTAAGCGAGTTCATGGACGCATTGCGTAGTAAGGTTATCATGGGAATGAAAAATTGTGGGCGAACCACATACATTTTGGGATGTTTATGGGAAACATCGACAATGCCGGCGTTGTATAGTTCATTTTCGGCTTCCAGAAGCGTAACGAGAACGGCGTACTCGCACTTTTTCTCGGCGCGGTCTTTATCAAGTTCGCGTAAAAAGTCTTCATTCTTTTTCTTGGCGACGGTTTCGTCGCCTTCATTTTTCATTTCAAACATAATAGAAATGATTTCATTTCCAGTTTCGTCAGTTTCGCGATAAATAAAATCACCCTTACTTCCAGTCTTGGAATCATTATCTTTTTCAAAGTAGGCTTTTGGGAAAGCCGTGGCGCGAAGTTTGTTAAATTCAGTTTCGCAGTGTTGTTCAAGCGTTTCACCAATCATTTTCGTGCTAAGTTTTAATTTCATGTCTTTGTATCGTTCAATCATTTCGTCTTTTGATTTCAATTCGGTTTCATATTTGTCCTTTAATGAAACTTCACGGAGTTGCATTTCATGCTCTTTACTTTGCAGTTTGTTTTTGAAATCATCCCTTTCTTTTTCTACGGAATTGACTGCTTGCGTGACAGCTAATTTTTTCTCAGTTTCAGCATTGGTGATTTTCGATTTCATTTCAGCGATCTCGGACTCCTTTTTTGCTAGTTGTTCTGCAAGATTACGATCCTTTTCGGCTTTTAGTTCAGCTAATTCTTTATCCTTTTTTGCAAGGTCTTCTTGCAGTGAGTTTTTAATATTGGCTTCGGCGAGTTTTACAGCATTTTCTTTTTCTTTTTCCGCAAGGTTTAGTCGCTTTTGCAATTCTTCCTCAAATTGATGATCTCGAACTTGTTTAAGAATATCAGCAAAACCAGCCTCATCGACTTTGAAAACTTTTTTACAATTTGGACATATTATATCGTTCATATTGTTTTTTCATTATTATTTCAGCAGCTCATATTCAAATAACTTTGGCTGGATAACGGCTTCATAATATTTTACCAATTTTGTCTTTAAGCTGTTGATTGCCGTGTTAAGTTCGGGATAATCATAAATCCACTCATCGTTTTCATTTTTGAAACGCGTATTAAGCTCTTCATCAATTTGATACGTGCCGTAAGTATATTTTTTGTTATAGTTCTTTGAGTGCTTTGCTTTTGCAAGCATGTCATTAAAAGTATCCAATAAATCCTGCTCGTCTTTTGTGAGTTTGTAATTTTTAACTTTATTGCTTGCTAATGTGCCTTTATCAAAACAAAGTTCATTTTTATAAAATAGACCATCGCTGCCATCAAAACTGCGACAATGGTTGCGCTGGCTCAAACAAGCGAATATAAAACAAGTTTTTAAGAAATCTTTGTCCTTCAGGTAGCGATCGCCTCCGTCAGCCGTTGTAAAATAAACATCTCGCTCATACCAATTCTTCTGTGGATATAGCTTAGCAGCGAAAAGAGGCAGTTTTTCAATAAAGTTATCAGTTCGAAGGTAAAAACCCATCGACTTAACCAAATTTTGATATGTCGGTAGTCGAGTTAACGATAAACTCAGCTGGTCTAGGTTAAAACTTGAGGCTCGCAAATGGGCAATAATATTCTTATTATAAATTGTTCTACGTTTTGTATTTCTCTTTGCATCAATAGGACCTTCTTCAACGATGTCAGTTTCTTGATCATCATCAAATGTCCGTTTGTCGTTATACATGTAGAACGACTTGTAAACTTTTTTTACAGATATATTTCGCACGAAAAAAGTTTCGTCATCCTCCTGTTCAAGAGTTCTCTTATCATCAATATCAAAAGCCTTAAGCTCTAAACTCTCCCTACTATCCGACTTGTTTAGCCATAGGATGCAACTTATAGCTGATTGTCCAGCATGAAAATGCGCACGATTAAAGAGAAAACCGTCGATGAGTGTATGCTCCCCTAGACCGAGTGATTTCCAGTACTTAATAGGACTGAATAATACAAAGGCATCATTCGGCTTCGATAGATAATATTTCCAGCCGGACCAAATAAACAAATTTGCAAGGTCGTTATGTGTTGCTTGGTTTGTTCCGGCTTTAACAAATTCATCATAAACAAAAGATTTCTTTGGGCTCCTTCCCGCAATTTTATCGCTGGCGGTCATGTCCCTATACGGAGGATTTTCGTATAAGATAATGTTTGTTTTTTTGTCTTTTACAATACCCAAGAGAATCGAGATACTTTCGTTATACTCTTTGGTCATTCCGAGTGATGTTTGCCCTGTGACAAATTGCGAGCTAAGCGCATCACCGCCATCAACAAGGGCATCTTTATTACTAACTTCTTGTGGCGGCGGGATGATAAGTTTGACACGATCACCAATGCGTTCATTTAGCACTATCCATTCTTTTAATTCATAAGTGTTGGCGATTGTGTGCGATAGTTCGTTATCAAAAATATAATCATGCAGTGATATTTTTGTCTTATGTTTTTCTAGTTCACCAATAGTGATTTCGTTGAAATTGCTTTTATTATAAAATGTCGTGATAATATCAGCCTTATCCTGTAAATATTTGGCTTTTAGGGATTTGTCGATATAGTGATTTAACTCGCCGATTGTAATATCATCCACTTGCTTGTCGGTTAAAAACTCTTCCAGACTACCTGTACCAGCGCAACGATCAAGTATAATATAATCGTGTCCTTCAGGTATCGCGCTTATGGCTTTTCGGACTAATTCTGTTGCCTTTAGACAATATGCCGGAGGGGTGTAAAAGGCGCCCAGTTCTTTTTTGTGTTGCTTGTCATTAAGTAAATCCATGATGTACTTAAAATCTTTTTCATCGCCAGTCCACGGGTAGATAAATGACGCAAAATGTTTAGGTGCGCGTAATTCCTTAAAAAGTTTAATTTTACTAGCAGTCGGGTTTTCTTGATAAAACCTACTTGCCCAACCGACCACATCAAATACATCAATATGTGTCTTGGTATAATTTTCAACATCAAGAATTTCCGTAAGACGATTTAGTCCTTTCAAAATACTGTAATTAACTTTTTCCGGTTTGATTTTGGTATTAAAATCCGTGTTATTTTTACTTGCCGATCCAGCATAAATTTTTTCTATGTCTGCAAGAAAATCTTCTGAATTAAAAAGATAAGCGATTTCTTCATTGAGCGCCACAAGTAAAATTTGAGCAGGAACATTCTCACCCTTAATTCTCCTATGGCTTAAATATTTAATCGCTTGAAATAGAACCTTGTTGATATCCGAGATTGTAAGCTTGAATTCAAATAAAGTGCCTCTATATACACCATCAGTATTATGTGTAAGCTCAACATCAGCACTGATTTTTAAATCAGCGAAAAATATTATTTGGCCCTCTCGTTCAGATAAAAATTTATTACTCATATTTTTTCATAATTACTTAAACAATTCCCTCGCCCCGCAATTATGCCTCACTCGCCTCGCTGAAGCTTTGGCGAAGCAGGTCGGCATAAATGTGGCGAGCCGGCGCGACGAGGGCTTTGGTTATTTTTTTCCAAAAGCGTTAACAAGCACCAAATACTGGCTCGGTTTATTGTTTAAAATATAGCAAAAAACGGCCCGTTCGACAAGCTCAGGGCAAGCCCGATTGCAATTGGTGAGCTCGCATCTTGAAACTTGTATCTTGCGTCGTGAAGCCTGCCTCTCCCGCATCCGCTGCGTGAAAGCGTTGCGGGCGGGCATCTTAGGGCGAAAAGGGCTGGGAGGGGTATACTAAACCAGTTGGAACAAGAGTAAACTAAAAGATATTAAAATTAAAACTCTTGTTCTATGATCGCGCTATTAAATCAAATTCCGTCAGAAACAAAAATCAAAAAGCATTTAAGACAAATCATTTGGGGCAAGAATATGTTTTGCCGCCATTGCCGATCAAGAAAAGTCTATACTTTAGAAGACCGCTACCGTTGCCGCAAATGCCGCAAGCCGTTCGCGCTTCTTTCCGGCGCTTGGCTGAAAGGCATGAAGCTGTCGTTTCGGACATTTTACGCCCTGCTCTGGTGTTGGACGCAAAAAGTTCCGGCGCTTCAAACGATTCGTTTATGCCATGTAAGCGAACCGACCGCTCGTTATTGGTTTCGCCAGTTTCGCGTCCATTTGCCCGAATTTGAACCGATTTTGAGCAATCGGGTGCAAATGGACGAAGCCTACTTTAAAAACCTCTCGCTGATTATGGCCAAGCAGATCGGCTCCAGAAAATTGGTCCATCAGATGATTTTTAAGAACTCAGTCAATAAAACTGACGCGGCTAATTTCTTGTTTCAGTTTATTCGGCCGAACTCTCAATTACAAACCGATGGCGCCGGCATTTACAAAGGGATTTATCAGCAATGGAGAGTCAAGCATAAAAAAGATATCCATAAGAAATGGGAATTCGCATTAACCTCGGAAATCGAAGGGATGTTCGGCAATCTAAGGACTTTTATCAGAAGAATGTACCATCACGCCACTCCGGAATATCTGCCGGAATATGTGAGGGAATCTTCCGTCAGATTTTCCTCGCCGGAAATATTCAATTCTCCGCTAACTTATCTGCAAAAAACGATTTCTCGTGTTCCAACTTGTTAAGATTGCCCGCTGGGAGGGCATTGACAGGTGATTTACCTATGAGGTATAATAAAATTAACGAGTAAATCCTCGTGCGTGGGCTTCCGGATGGTTGCTCAATATAGCGCACGGGGTTTTGTTATTTATGGAAACAAGGGGCTTTCCTCAACAATCTTACTCTTGAAAATATTATAATAACTATCATCGCCTTTTTCGTACTTGCGAAAAAACGACCAACTAAGAAAATCAACCGCTTGCAAGCACTTTTCTTCCGCGGGCGTTTTGACAGATATTTTTATAATCCCCTTATGATTATTTTTTACTTGCCGCATAAGATAATCTCTAAAATTTTCATTCAAAAATTTATTCGTTTCTCTCCGTGAGGCGATGAACTCAATTGGCTTTTCCGGCGAAACGATTCTCTTTATAAAAATACGATCCAATAAAATATTCGTGACATAATTATACAGAACTTGCTTTTCGTCTTGTAAGTGCGTAAAGACTTTTTGCTTGTTTAAATATATGGTCATTATAGTACAATCTTTTTCTGATACTCGCCTTAATAATCGCTGGCGAGTGATCAGCCTTTCATTAACAGAGTGCAATACGCCGATCCGCCGCTTGAATTTATTTGCAAGCTCGGAATGAGTCTTTTTTACGATTTTTTCAATCGGTCCCTTTGAATTTTCAATAAATAAAAGGGTAACGATAAAAAATTTTGATGTCCCTTTTTTTGAAAAATCAAATCCCAGATCGCCACTTTCGTCAAGAAAAATATGCGCCATAATTATTATTCTATTAAATCGCCGGTGGTTTGAATATTAAACTTCCGCGCCGAGGCCGAAGACTAATCGGAATATCAGCCCGATTATGAATGTGAGGATAGCTACGCCAATACTTAAAACAGCCATTTCGGAAATTTGGCGTAAAAGCTTGCGATTAAATAAAACCGAAGTGTAATAAGAGGCGGCGCCGATTATTAAAAAAATGGATACGGCTAAAAGAATTAAAGCTGTGAAAATACTGGAAAAAATCAAAAAAGGAGCGGTGAGTATCAGCACGACCAAAATATAAGTAAGACCCGTATAAAATGCGGCTTTTTTGGGATTTTTCCCAACCTCGTAACGGGCCTGCATAAAAGACGACGCGGCCATTGAAAAACTTGCGGCAATGCCCGTAATCAGTCCGGACATTGCTACGATTTTCGGATTGTTAAGCGCGAAAGAAAATCCGACTAAAGCGCCGGTCAATTCTATCAATCCGTCGTTTAATCCAAGCACAATGCTTCCGATAAATTGCACTTTTTCTTCTTTTATTTGGCTGATAAATTTGTCTTCGTGTTCTTCTTCGTGTTCTATAATTTTTTTAATCTGCGCGGCCAATTCCGGTTCCATTGTTTTTAAAAGTTCATTATAAGCATCAATAGTTTTTCTTTCTGCGGTTTCCAAAAATTTGGCAATAAAAGTAAGTCCTAAAACTTTGCGCATCAGAATAAATTTCCAAACGGTAAATGGACTGACGGAAAAACTTTTCTGTCTGGATATTTTCAGCCAAAATTGATAATCCGTCCATTCTTGCTTTGTCAAATCTTCCAAAATCTTTTTAAATTCCGGAACGCGCTCTTTCTCGGCCAAAGTTTTGTACACGATGTAATCGCGGTATTCGTTGCGGGCGAAAATATCAGCGGTCATATTTCTCCTTCAAATAAATTTTCTTTGATTTTTTCATAGCAATGCCGGCACAGATGGAATTTTTCCACGCGCCCGTCTTCTTCCGGCGGACTCAAAAGAATTCCTCCAAATTCTTCCAATTCTTTGTGGCATTTATCGCAAATAGGCGTTATAGACATAAATAATTATAAATTAGGATCAGATTAATGAGAATTTAATTTTAGATACTCGAGCGGCCCATCGTCATTGGGCAGACTGTAATCTTTGAATTGCTCAAGCTCTTTAATTTTTGATTGCAAAAGTTTCTTCGCTCGCCATCCTGATAAATTTATTTTTTGCCATTGATCTTTTTGTTTCAGCCGATTATCCGCCTCCCAATAGAGATCGCGGACATAAGATTTTTTAAGCTGATCAAAAGATTCCGGCGCTTTTGTTTTTAAAGGATCAAGATTGATTATTTTAATTGTTTCCAGCAAAGCGTCGTCCGATAATTGCCGCAAATACCAAATATCCAATAATCCCGTTCTATCAAACCGTTCCAAATTTTGCCGCGCGATAAATGCTTCCGGATTGAGGATATTTAAAGCGGCTAAAAATAAAATGACTGAAATAAAAATATTAAAAGCAAATGAATTCTCCTTTTGAGCGGCGAAAATTTTATAAAAGATCAGCAAAAAAGCGGCCGACAGCCAAATCACGAAAGTATGCCCGTACAAACGCGCCGCGGTAAAACCGTACGCTTCTTCATAAAGCCAGAGGCGCTTGAAAGCGGAAATAATGATAAAAAGCACCTGAATAATCAATAAGGCGCCGAAAATCTTGAAAGGCAAAGCATGCTCTTCCCTCTGTTTTTCCGCGTCTTTTTCAGCCGCCCAGACAATCAGAAATGAAATAATCGCTACGACGATCAGCTCAAAAAATCCTTTGCGCGCGTATTCCGAATAAGTGAAGCCCAAATCTTTTATATTGCTTTCTCCTCCAAAAAAATAAGTAAATTGAATGGCGATAAAAACGAAAAACAGAAGATTGATTAGGCCGAGAAGCACGGAGGTTTCAATAACCCCCAGACTTGCTTTGCGTTCCGGACGATCATTGGAAATATTTTCTTCGCGCTTTTGAAAAATATATCCGAAAGCGCCGATAAATACAAAAGACGCGAAAATTATCAAAAGCGCGCGAACCATCGTTTCTTGGTCAATCTTAATCAAACCGGATATGTATTTTTGAAAAACCAGATCGGCGGATGAGAAAAGGATCGTAAAAATAAAAAGCGCAGGTATTGCCAAAAGCGCTCCTCTGATAATTTGGCGTAAAGTTTGATGATCTTTGAATGCCCCGCGCAATTCAATCAACTGCGAAACGGTTCGCAAAAACGCCGGAATAAACAAGAGAGGTAAAATAAAAATTTTAAAATAGTCCTTTATCAAAAAATCTTTGATTTTATCCCTAAAAACCGTCCGCGCAATCATTAATAAAATAAAACCGGACATCACGATATTCAAAAAAGCCAAGAAATAACTTGCTCTGACTGAAACCATCAAAGAAAAAAATAAAAGCGGCAAGACGAGCCAAAGCGCGTCTTTGTTCGGTCTTTCTTTAAAATTCCTGCTAAGAATAAACAGACCGGACAAAATCAGCAAAACATAAAGCGAAAAAGAAATCCCCGGCGGCAATTTATTGTAAAAAAAATAGTCAAACAAAATACCCAGCACCGAAGACGCTCCGACAATGGCGACATTTTTATTCAACATTGATTGATGCGGATGATTTTGTTCGGACATATTTTAACCAAAAGCCGGCGGTCAGGATTGAACTGACGACCTACTGTTTACAAAACAGTTGCTCTGCCACTGAGCTACGCCGGCGAAATAATATTATTAATCTATCAAATTTTATGAAATAAAGCAATGACATAAAAATTATAGATTATATCAGTTATATACACCTTTATAATTACAAGGTTAATTAAGAAAGAGGGGAAGACATTTTTTTGTCTTCCCCTATTTGGTGGTTTTAGAAATTAAACTTAAAACCCAACCTGACCTGATCAGTGGTCGCAAGATTAGGACTGGTACCATCCCATGCCCTTGAAAAACGGACAAAAATAGCCGTGGTATCGGTTATCTTGTAACCCGCAAGCGGGCCCGCAAGATACCAAACATCGCCCGTTCCCCACCAGCGATCGAAAACGAGATTGAGCCCGACAAAAACCTTCTTTCGCTCTCCGAAACTGTGTTCAACGGATAAAAAATTATCCGCATAACTGGATGCTTGGCCGCTTACGCCCCAGTAATTCCTTCCGTCAAAAAAGACGGTGAAATTCCGAAATGCGGCAAAGTACCAAATTCCCAGATGAACGTAGTCGGCGCCGGCGTTATCCGTTGAAGCCCCTCCCACTGCTGAAATGGGTCCTTTCGTAAAAGTGAGTGATGACCTGATATACATGGAATCATTTGAGGGTCTGTCTTCAACATCCAGCTCAACGCCAAGCGAGCGATTGCTCCAGTGTGCATAAAACGATCCTTTCTCATACCCTCCCTGCTCCAAACTTATGTCGTTATGAAATAAGATAAGAGTTGAGATACTTCGCTCTTCGGCAACGGCATACGGCGCGAAACAAAAAATCAGCGCCATTGTCAGAAAAAATATTTTCTTCATTTTTTCCTCCTTGCCGGAGGAAAACTCTCCGGCTATCCGATGAATGTTGCTGTTCGGCAATAATTCAAATCGAACAACCGGGAAAGAGGAATATGTTCAATCTTTCTAACAACTTCTTGCCTAGGCGTGATTTTGAAGCGTTCCGTGGCTCTTTGAATGATTGGCGGAGGATTTTGGAAAACGGCAGTAGAAGTGACGCACCAATTCCCGCTATCATTATTGTGAAGTTCTCCCGCAATTAAGTTAGAGATTTCAGAGGAATATATAGGAGGATCATTTCCAGAGTGCGTCATAAATGCCTGCACATCAGAAACCAGCGGTATGCATCGGAACATAATAGTCACCAATACGGCGAACAATAGAGACCTTCTCAAGCGCCTAACGTGCGTCTGATGGAATTGAGTGAGCCAAAAGTGGTAATCAACGCCATTGGCGATGCGGCGAATCTCGGATCTTTCTTGGCTGCTGAACCTCCGGAACAACTTGCCGATTCTCCTCAATTCCGCCTCAACGCGAATTTCCCGCAAGACATTGGATGGGTATTTGTGAAAATAAAACATCCATCCCAGCGTGGCATAAACGAATTTCCATTTTTCCGCAAGGACGATCGCCAGAATACACCTTTGCTCGCTCATCCTCACAAGGTAAAACAAAAGCACTAGAAAAACCGAGCGGCAGTAGAAAACAAGCAGCCATGAAAAAAATGATTTCCACTTTATCTCGGGAGATTTTTTATATTTCCACGGAGCCAGATTATTTTCTTTCTCAAACTTCTCGAACCTTTCTCTTGCTTGTTCAAAATCATTCCAGGAGAAATACCCTTTCTCTATGTTCTTTATGGCTACTCTCTGCAGTAAGAGAATATTTGAAGCACCAAACGGCGCCTGATCATACTTTTTCTCACGGATTTGCCTAAGATCTTCAAAATAATCCGCCGTACCATACTTTGGCCCCTCTGCTTTTGCCGCTTCTATTTTTTTCTCTATACACCCCCATCCCTCTCGTCTTGCTTCGGCTTCCACTTTGGCGTCACGCTGCTGCTGATAAGCAATTTCGTCTTGAACAAGTTGTCTTATGGGTAAAGAAAGCTGCGTTGCCCAAAACACCCAAAAAAACGCCAGTACTGCCTTCATTATCCAGCCATACTCCCGCAGAAACCTTTCAAATTTCTCCAATCTCTTCACTATTTTCACCCCCTTTCTGTTTCTGTTAAAGATTTACTATTTTGTCTGTTTTTTGATAAAAAGAACGGAATAAATGATTTTATCAAACCATTAAAAAATGTCAAGAGAGAAGTTAATGGCGCGTTGTTTTTATTTTAAAAATTTTTCTTGAAAATTCGTCACTTCAAAAAACTAAAAATAGTATTTGGGAAATATTCTTTCACTATTTGCGCCGCGTCGTTTGTATCGCGTGCGGACATCAGTTTGACGCGCAAATCTTTGGCTCCGTCAAAGCCGGACACATACGCTTTGAAATGTTTTTTCATTATATTGAAATTTTTTGTTCCGGCAAATAATTTTTCAAATAAAAAACTATGCTCAATCATTACTGATAATTTTTCTTCAATACTTATCGCGTTTGCACTTTTTTCTTTGTTAAAAAACCACGGATTGCCGAAAATCCCCCGCCCGATCATCGCGCCGTCCGCACCTGAAGACATTACTTTTTCCTCCGCATCTTTTAAGCTGGCAATATCGCCATTGCCAATAATCATCGTTCGATTTGGCGAAGAATCGTATTGATGTGCAATTTCCACTGCCCTCGCCACCGCTTCCCAGCGCGCCGGAACTTTTGACATTTCTTTGCGCGTGCGCGCGTGAACGGTGATGGCGGCCGGCTCGGTCTCCAAAAGCCGCGGCAGCCATTCGTCCAAAATATCGGAATTATATCCGATGCGCGTCTTTACCGATACCGGCAAATCCCCGGCTCCGCGCTTTGTTTCAATGATTATTTTTTGCGCCAATTTATGATCGCGCATCAGGCTGGCTCCCGCTCCCTGCTTTTCCACTTTTTTGTCCGGACAGCCCATATTGATATCAATGCCGTCAAAGCCAAGCTCTTGGGCGAGTAAGGCGCATTGATAAAAATTATCAGGCTTGGCGCCGAAAAATTGTGCCACAATCGGCCGCTCGGCTTCCGTAAATTCAAGATTTTTCAACAATACGGCTTTGCCGTCCGAGCATAACCCATCGCAGGACACAAACTCTGTCCACATCGCGTCCGGTTTGCCATGTTTAGCAATAATTATGCGAAAGGCTGCATCCGTCACATCTGCCATCGGCGCCAGCACAAAAATCGGTTTCGCCTTTTTCCAAAATCCTTTAACCATATCCGTCAAAACTTAAATATTGACTGCGCAATGCGGATTACCGACGCCAGCAAATAATCAAACCATACCATTTTATACATTTCCGGTTTAAAAATTACGGAGCTGCTTTTCCAATCATTTATTATTTTTTCCAGATCCTTTATCATTTCTTCGTCATTAAAAAATACTCCCGCTTCCAAATTATAACTAAACGAAAACGGATCAATATTCTGCGACCCAACCATGCCTTCCGACCCGTCAATAACCATCGCTTTCGCGTGAAGCATTTCCGTTTGCAAATAAAATTTTATGCCAAGATTATGACATTTTGAAATATAGAAATAATTCGCCCGATCAAAGATCAGATGATCGGCTTGCCTCGGCAATAAAATTTCCACGCCAACGCCCCGCAATACGGCCTGATGCAGGACTCCGATCAGCCACCTCTGGGGAACAAAATACGGCGAGACTATGACTATGCTTTTTTCCGCGCGTTCCAATCTTTTCTTGTAATGCCTTTTGAATATATTCTTTTCTTTCAAATGCTGCCGCCCCAAAAACCGCAAATCGGTTTTTTCCATATTTTTTTTCTTCTTGCGATAAGCCAGGACTTCAGGATCTTTGCCCCCGCACATCTGATAGCTTTTTGCGAAAGAACCGATAACGGCTTTTACGAGCGGTCCGGTAAAACTCATCTGAAGATCAATCCATTTTCTAAATAATTTATCAATATTTACTCCGCCCAGAAACGCGATCTCTTCGTCAACGACCAGTATTTTCTTATGCGTGCGCCTCAACCAATAACTGAAAAACAAAAGCTCCGCGCCAGTACTCTTTAAACTGGCGATGGTCTTTCGGCTAAGCTCCAAACTCCCGAAAGAATCAATTATTATTTTCACCTTCACGCCATCTTTCGCCTTTTCTTCCAAAATCTTGAAAAAATCATACTGTTCGGTATTATCAACAAATATGTACATTTCAATAAAAATTGACTTTTTCGCTCCGGCGATGGCCTCAATCATTGCGTCCCAGGCCTTTTCAGAAGTTGTATAAAATTTGTATTTCATCAAATTATTTATTATTGCCTCAAGTTACGGCTTTATTCTATTGCGATGGACTAAAAATTTTTCCGCCGCTATTTTTCTCATGCTTATTTTATTTTTTTCTTCTTTTGACATTTGGGCGAATGTTTTATCATATCCGTCCGGCTGAAAAATCGGATCCCAGCCAAAATCGGAATCTCCTCTCGGAGCGACTATTTTTCCCAACACCGATCCTTCAAAAAAATAAATTTCATCGCGGCTTTTCGCGTACCCGATGATTGTTTTCGCTTCGGCTTTATTATTGCCCGCCTTTTCCGCAATATCGGCCAGTCCAATGTTTCCAATAGTTTTAATAAACCATTTGATAAGCGGTCCGGGCAAACCGTTCAAACAATCCAGATAAAGCGAGGTGTCTTCCACTATAAACTCTCCTTCCCTGTGTTTCAATGCTTCCAAAAGCTTAGCGCGAATAATATTTTTCGGATCAATATCTTGAATCTCGGGCAAATCAATATCCAGCCGTTCCACCTCACCGACAATCGCCCTCACTTCCTCAAATTTATTTTTATTTCCGGTGATAAAGTATAACATACCTTTTATAAATTGCTTAACAAAAAACTGGCGCTTTGGAATATTATCTTGACCGCGAAAAGAAAAAGCAAAACGGCAAAAAATTTAAAAACAAACGGCGTTAAATTTTTTCGTAATAAAACCTGTCGAAAACGGGAAAATAATAAAGTCAGAAACAAGGTGGCCAAAAACCACCCTAATTCAAACAAAACTAAAAATAAAAATTGGCCTCCGGAAATCTTTTCTTTAAGCAAGAAAGCCTGCGGCAAGCAAATCGTGATCCAAAAAATCCAAAACGGACCGTTAAAAACCGTTAGGAAAAATATTCTTTTGAAGGAAAAAATTTCTTCATTGCCGTCAATTTCTCTTATTTTCCAAACCTGCAAAGCGATCCAAATCAAAACAGCCGCTCCGGCAAAAGAGATGGCGTAAAAAAACATTTCTGGGATATTTATGGAAAAAAACGCAATCAAAACGAAAAACGCAATAATGGTTTCGGCCAGCATCGCTCTGAAAATAACCCGCAGGCTCTTTGTGAATCCATTTCGGGACGCTTCCGTAAACGCCGATACCAATATCGGCCCAGGATTTACTCCGCCAAATAAGCCCAATACAAAAGCGTTTGCGATTAAAAACAAGGCTTTCATAATTTATCGGATAAATCCGCCGTGCACTAGACAACGATATATAACCTTCCCATTAAATAAAATTTCTTCTTTTCCCGAAAAGTTTTCAAGATCGCCGTCCGCAACAAAACGATATTCCTTGCCGTCGTCAGAAAAATTGCTTGGCCCTCGTACCGGAATAATATCTTCGCACTCTTGCATTAGCGCCTTTCGCAAAAAATCATATACTTCTTTTTCGCTTACTTTTTCATCAATAATAAAACCAAAGTAATTCATTCCCCACATTGGAATTTGGTTTTTATATACAATTTCTTCACCCATAAAATCACGCCCACCAAAATAGGTATCGTGGTAAATTAAATCATTTTTCTCAAAGTGATAATCTTCCGACTTTAAACGCAACGAAGCAGCTCTTAGAGCATCTCCATTGGCATAAGTATTCTTATTCGCTTCACCTAAAAATTCCGCGAGTTCTTTTGTGTTTATTAGATTTTTCATATTTATTTACTCTTTCGGCTCAAATTGAATAATCTGAAAACCGTATTTTTCAACATCTTCTTGCGGCCAAAATGTTTGGCCTTTAGTTTTGAGAATATAGGTGGCGACAACTTCAATTTTCCTTCCGGTATATTCTTTCTTATTATTATCCCATTCTTCTAAAACTAAAATGTCGCCTTCATTCACTTCAAAATCAGCCAGCCGAAGCTCAAATTTCTTTTCACCGGTAATTATTTTTTCAAAATACTCGCTCCAAACTTTTTTATGAATTATTGCCATAATTCCATAAATCTTCCAATGAATAAACATCAAAAGCGACTTCTTCGTAAGGATGAGCCGCTTTCAGTTATTTAAAAATTCGCTGATTAATTTATGAGCTGGTTATAATCCAAGCTGCGGGGCTAGGATTCGAACCTAGATACACGGAGTCAAAGTCCGCGGTCCTACCATTAGACGACCCCGCAATATTTGCAAATACCTTCTATCCAACCGTCAATTCTGCGATTTAAATCAGTACTCCGTCTTACACGAACGCTAATTAATCCATGATATTGTTTTCCGATATTTTTTCTTTTGGTGTTTATTTTATTTTTCTTTATTCTAACTTTTTGCAACCGAGCAGAAGGGATTTTTAATTCGTTTAACCAAAATTTTTGCGCTGATTTTATGTCCGCCGTCTTATGAATATACAATTCAAATTCAATATTGTCAAGAGAAATACCGCAAATCAGAGACAGCCAGCGCAAAAATAATTTAATCATCAATGGATCGGAATTGCTGAAACGCACCTGCTGTGAAACAAGGTGTTCTTTTTGTTTTGATCCTTCAGCCCAATAAAGCGCCACTCCAATTAACCACAACTCGCGTTTTGTAATGCGCCTTATGTCTTTTATGGCAACATTTTTTATCTCAATGGTTTTTATTTGTCTTTTAACTTTTTTTGCTCTGGCGCCACGCAATGCGGCTTCCATTTTAAGCATTGTTAAGCGCTGTTTTTGTTTTCGAGCCAGTCCAACACTGCGCAACCATAAAGAAAGGGTAGATTTTGCGACAGGAACAATCTTCAGTATTTCATTATATGAAAAACCCTCTTTTCTTAAAGCAACAGCGTCGCTTTTCTCTTTTTGTTTTTCAATAGGCATATCAAACCACCGTAGTTATTTTTACATTATACTATGGTTGTTCAAATCTGTAAAGAACCAATCACGGAACAAACTCTGCTAAAAGGGCGCGCATTTCGTTGAAACGGACGGCACTGGTGGGGCCGCCGAGGATAACGGCCGTATAAATTCTCCCGTCTTTTTTGCTTTTTACCTTCATCATCAGACAATGAAGCGATTCATATAAAAATCCGGTTTTTGAAGCAAGAATTTCATAAGCCGGATGGGATTCTTTCAGCAAAATATTGGTGCTTTTGACATCGTGATGAATTGTTTTATCAACCGATAAAATTTCATCAAACGAATAAACCGACTTCGTCGTCCCTTCAATAATTTCTTTCCGATTCAAATTATTCAAAGAAAATAAAGCGATTTCTTTGGCTGTTGCCGTATTCCTGATATCAAGACCGGTCGGTTCATAAAATTTGGCGTTTTTAAGGCCGGCCGATTTGGCCAATTCGTTCATTTTCGCGGCAAACTCGTCATTGCTTAAACCGGTGGATCGCGCCAGAGCTTTGGCGCCGTTATTGGTTGATCCGGTAAGCATTGAATAAAAAAGATCTTTTACGGTCACCACATCTCCGGCCGGGGAAAAAAGTTTCGCTCCTTCCGCGTCATCCGAAAGAATCAATTTCACTTGCTTTTTCCAATCAGGATTGGTCTGCAAAAATGCTTCGGCCGTGAATAATTTGGACAAACTCGCGATCGGATAAACTTTATCGCTGTTTTTTTCAAACAGCGTATTCCCGCCCTCGTCTATCACGATCGCGGCGCGAGATTTTAATGAATTGACGGACACGGGCGCATTAACTGTTTTATTTGCCTGATCCGGCGTTCCTCCTCCCGTAGCCGCGATCTTTTTATTTTCCTGTTTAATAACTTCCACCCGCACCGGAATCACGCCCTCGGACACTGAAGCGATTTTAGAAAACGAAGCTTTGACTATGTCCAAAGCGCGTCGCCGCTTTTCATTGGTTGCCTTGTCCCAATACGACACCACCTTCACTTGAGTTGATTTGCCGTTTTCCAAATTGGTGATTTTCAGCTTTGTACCCTGGGGATATAAATGGGTGGCCACGCCGTCCGCGTATTTTTTCCGATTTTTGGCTAGCTGATAATTGTACCAAGACGCGTATCCCTCAACAGTCGTCGGATGCTCAAATACCGCCGCTTGAGCGTAAGAAAAAGGCGAGAAAGCCGTCACTTCTTTGGTTTTTAAATTTTCTTTCAGACCCTTAAAGGGCCGCCACTGATTTTTATTTTTATCCCAAAAAAACAAAACTTTTTTCCGATAAATATCGCTGCTGGCTGTTTTTAATTTCAATGAAAATTGTTTTGCGAATTTAACCGGCGATCCGTCCTGCCCCTTTATGTCAAATTCATAAACATCACTTACGCGAGCGTATCCGGCGGGGCCGTCTAGCAATTCATCCTCTGCCAATTTATTGATTGATATTTTAAGCGGGACGGCGGCCGCTTCCGATTGAACGCCGATCGCAAACGCATTATCATCGGTCTTTACCGTATAGCCGGTTTTCACGGCCGCTTCATTCAAATTTGTTTCTTTAACCAACTCTTTGGCAAAAACCTGCGGCGTAAACAATAAAGCCGCAAAAGCGACAAAACCGGCGATTAAAATTTTATTTTTACTGAAACGAATCATATATTTTGCTTTTTTAGCTTTCAGCTTTTCGCTTAATTATTCTACCACCTCTGAAACTTTTTTCAACCCCACGCCCATATCGGCCAATTCCGGAATTATTTCTCTTATCGCCGCAATGGTTTTTGGCCGGATGTGGCCGATGCCAATTGGAACGACGACTCTTTTTTCAAGCGCCGTATTGGCCAGCTCCAAAATTTGCTCGCGAATATAAGCCTCGTCGTCTTTGCCGTCAATAAATACTGTTCGCTTCGCCGTTTTCACCCCTTCTTCTTTCGCTACCGCGAAACCTTTTGAAGTGGAAATGGTCATACTGTCCACAAAATATAATTTTTTCTTTTTCAACTCTTTCATCAACACGCGCATCAGCTCCGCGTCTGGAGTCGCCTTTGATCCCATATGATTATTCATACCGGCAGCTTGGGGAATTTCCGCAATGTGTTTTTGGATTAATTGCGTTATTTGGCCGTCGTTCATAGATGACAATATCGCGCCGTCCTCCGCCGAAAGCGCCGGATTGACCGGCTCCATTGGCTGATGAATGATAATTTCAAATCCCTTTTCTTTGGCGGCAAGAGCTATTTCTTTGCTTTTCGGCCTTTCGGGAATCACGGATAGCGTCAAAGGAATTTTTAAATCAAATAAAGATTTTGAAAGCTCGGCTTCCGTTCCTTGATTACCCAGATCGTCAATGATCAGAGCAATATGCGCTTTTATCTGTTTTGGTTTATTTGTATTGGCGCTGCTGTTTTTATTCGCATTATTTAAAGAACGGTTTGTATTAGTCTTTGCCGAATTTGTGTTCGCTTGTTCGCTTTCTTCCATTTCCTCAACAGCTGTTTTTTCCGAATCATTTTGATTGTCGTTCAGTTTTGAATCGCCTCTTGTAAAATAATAAATCGTACCGGCGAAAAGAATCAGCAAAACAACCGTTGACCAAATCCAAAACCGGCCATCTTTGCGGCCGGAGCTTTTTTGCGATTTTTTATAGCCGGACGAATAATAGCGGGGCATAGTGAAAAACTTAAATCTCAAAACGCAAAGTTTAAAACTAATGTTATTTGCGAAATTTTATAAATTTCGCAAATTTCTTGAATTTTGAGTTTTTAGTTTTGACTTTTGAGTTTACCTGATAATCGTTCCTCTAAATTTCTCTCCTCTGATGCATTTTCTGACATTGGCCAGATTTTTTCCGTTGAGAACCGACACTTCAGCTTCTATTTTTTCCGCCCACTTGGCCGCTACCGGATCAAAAGGCACATTGGCGCCCGGATCCCATTTGGAGCCGACTAGCTTGCGAAATTGCTTCCAGCTCATCTCTTCATATTTTTTCGCGTTGCCGTTTTTGCGCGGATCGCTGTCGTAAACATAATCAATATTTGAAAGATTTATTATTTTTTTGCTTTCGTAATTGTCCGCCAGTCTCACCGCCACATAATCCGTGGACCAGCCGGGCCGCCAGCCGGCTGCCACGACAATCGGCTCGGTAATGCGCAAATGATCGGCCGGATGCGTAATGATTTCCGGATGCGCCGATTTTCTGAAAACAGTCCGCAAAAGATGGGCATTGAGTCTGGTGGAATGCACGCCCAGCCAATCCAAATCATCGCGCGTGACACCGACTACTTGCCGTGCGGCTTTTTGATAATTGCGCGCCGTCCGGCCGCCGCCGCAAATCAATAAAAATTTCGCCCCGCGCCTGATTTCCCCCATTATCAAATTATAAAATTTATTGAGATAACCGACATCAATTTGATCCGGCACGATCAAAGATCCGCCCAAAGATATTACAATGCGTTGGCGAGAAGCTGGCATAAGATTATTGATTAATTATTGATTTCATCACCTCGTACACCTTTTCCACGGTTTGCTCCAATTTATTTTCCTCATTCACCACCACCGCGTCCCATTCGGAAATGTCGGCCAATTCGTGCTTGGCCGTCTCAATGCGCCTGGCCATATCAATCAGCGGATCTTTGCCCCGGCCGTAGACCCATCGCGCCAGAGTCTCCTGGTCCTGGGGCGCTATAAAAATCACGAAAATCCCGTCAATATTTTTTTTCAAAGCCCGCGCGCCCTGGAT
>SCPX01000014.1 GCA_004298615.1 Patescibacteria group bacterium
GGCTCGCTCTTGCGTCTGACTAGAGGAATTTTTGCTAAAAATAAAGAATATAATCCGAAAGAATTGGCAATAAGTATTTATACTCCATCTTATGTGAGCTTTGAAACGGTTTTGCGAGAAGCAGGTATTATTTTCCAGCACTACGATACGATTTTTCTGGCCGGACCGTGGCCGAAAAGCGTTAAAATAGATAAATACGATTTTACTTTTCGGAAGCTTAAGGAAGAAGTTTTGTACAATCCTTTTGGCGTAATCAATCAAAATAATTACAGTATCGCGGCTCCTGAACGCGCTTTCTTGGACACCATTTATCTTTTTCCGAAATACCATTTTGATAATTTATCGTCGATAAGCTGGGAAAAATGCTTTGAGATCGCAAAAATATATAAAAATAATCAGTTAATCAAGCGACTGAATAATTATCATCAAAAATATGCTAAATAAAGAACGGCATCAGCTTCTAATGGGGCGGATACTGAAAGATATTTACTCCAATACTTCCATTGCTCCTCTTTTGGGTTTTAAAGGCGGAACTTGCGCGTATTTTTTTTACGATCTGCCGCGATTTTCCGTTGACTTGGATTTTGATTTATTGAAAAGCAAAGAGGGCGCAGAAGAATCGGTATTTGAAAAAATCAAAAATATTTCCAGGGAATACGGCGTTATTAAAGACAGTTATATCAAGCGAAATACGATTTTTGTTCTTTTATCGTACGGAGAAGCAGACCGCAATATCAAAATTGAAATTTCAACCCGGCTTTTTCCATTCGCGATAAAAGATTTTTATGAAATAAAAGAATATCTCGGCATCTCTGTCTTGGCCGCTAAAAAAGAATACTTATTTTCCGGGAAATTGGCAGCCTTGACTTTACGGGGAGAGACGGCTATGAGAGATATTTACGATATTTATTATTTTGTCAAAAACGGTTGGGAAATTGACGAAAAAGTCATTGAATTTTATACGGGGAAAAAAATAAAAGAATATCTAAACGACTGCGTCGCGCTGGTTGAAAAAATTAAAGACAGCGAGATTTTGCAGGGATTGGGAGAATTAGTGGAAGAAGGCAAAAAAGAATGGATACGACAAGATTTGAAAAACGAAACTATTTTTCTATTGAAAAATTATATGTCTGTGATAAAATAAAGTAGAATATTTTTTTTATGTTTCTCGCTACACCTCTCGCATTTAAAATAATTTACACTTATCTGCCTTTGGGGATTTTTGGCGCATTTTTTTTAGCGGCGCTCGGCGTATATTTTTTCAAGCTCGCTTGGCTTTCCAAAATTCTTTGGTGGGGGATCGGTGTTTTTTCTTTGGTTTATGTTATCCGAGCGGCTTATTTGGCGTGGCTCCAATATGTGGTGTGGCAAGGCGATAAGATGGGACAGTTTTTATTGCCGCCTCATCAGCCCATTTCTTATTTTTGGCAATATGTTTGGACGCATTTTTTGATGGATTTGCCGTGGATTTTCGGAGGAGCCGCGATGCTTGGAATTATCGTGCTTGTAATCGGCATTATTTCAAAGGGGCGGATGGCGGACGCGATTGACGCGCAATTGGCCGTATTTGGAGCGCTGATCGTCGGCTGGCCCAATATGTTGAGCTTTTTTCTAACGGCCTTAACCATTACTTTGCTGGGCGGGATTGTTTATGGTATAATTAAACGGCAAAAAGTTGTAACGCCGGTCACATTATTTTTCTTCGCCGGCATAATAATCGCATTTTTTTGGGGAACAAAAATTACAGAACTTTTAGGACTTAGTCAACTAATTGTATGAAAACAATTTTAGTGGTGGAAGACGATAATTTGGTGCGCAAGGTGATTGAAATCCGCGTCAAGCAAATTCTGGATGACAGCGATATTGAAATTATCACAGCCGCCGACGGCAATGAGGCAGTGGAAAAATACCAAGCGCTTAAGCCCAAGGTGGTCATATTGGATTTAGTTTTGCCCGGTATTAACGGCTTTGATATTATGGCTCAAATAAAAGATGACATTAAATCCAAAAAGACAATCGTGGTAGCGCTCTCCAATCTTTCCGGCGGCCAGGATATGGCGCGCGCCAAGAGCCTCGGCGCGGTGGAGTATTTTGTAAAATCAAACATTGATATGGCGCATTTGGCCGAATCAATTAAAAAATATTTATAAAAAAATAAACTTAATTTAATTTTTATGGAGGCAGTTTCTTTTATTATAGACATCGTTCTTATTGTAATCGGCGTGCTGGCCACTTTTTACGCCTGGCAAGTGGGCGGCAGCATCGGACACGGAAGTATGAAATTAATGGCCGGTGGTTTTTTGATTTTAGGTTTGGCGAATTTTATAGAAACATTGTTTTTTTTAATATTTACAAACATCAGCGTTGAAAATGTAGAGATTATTTATAGGGTTATCATTCTTGCCGGTTTTGTGCTGATCCTCGTCGGTTATTATAGATTGGCGAAGTTCGTCCGATCGTAAAAGCTTCATTAGCTTCCATAGCTTCGATAGCTTGTTAGGTTGAAATCAATAAGCTGATGAAGCTAAAAGCTAAAAGCTAAATAAGCTTAACTATGCATTTGCCCCCGAGAATTTTAAAAAACATCATCGTTCATACCGGGTTGGTGACCGACGATGAATATCACAAACTTGAAGAAGAAGCGGCGCGGCGCGGGACATTGATCGCCAATCTTTTGGTGGAAAAAGAAATCGTGCCGGAAAAATATCTGATTGAATTTTTGGCAAGCAGTCTGCGGATTCCGGTCGTTGATCTTAAAAAAAATGAATTAAAAAAAGAGATTGTCGGGCTGATTCCGGAAAACATGGCCGAGAATTTGCGGGCCATCGTGTACGCGCGGGAAAAAGACAAAAAAGGAGACGAGTGTTTCAGGGTGGCGATGGAAGATCCCCTCAATATTCAGGCCATTTCTTTTTTGGAGAAAAAATTGGGCGGACAAATCATCGCTCATTTGATAACGCCGACTAATTTCAAATCCGCGCTAAAATTTTACCGCGTGGACATTTCCTCGGAATTCAATAAAATCATCCAGGAAAATATTGAAAAAGCCGCCGGCGAAAGCGGCGGTGTTGCCACGCGCGAGCAATTGGCCGAATCAATTCCGGTTATTGCCATTTTTGACACGATTTTAAAATACGCGGCCGCGTCCAACGCTTCGGACATCCATATTGAGCCGGAGCCAAAGCAGGTGCTGGTGCGGTACCGGATTGACGGGATTTTGCGGGATATCATTGATTTGCCGGTGGCGGTGGCAAGCGCCTTGATCGCCCGCATAAAAGTAATGTCTCGAATGGCCATTGACGAACACAGCAAGCCCCAGGACGGCCGTTTCAAATTCCAATACGAAGATCAATCCGTGTCCTGCCGCGTGTCCGTGATGCCGGTTTTTTACGGAGAAAAAGCCGTGATCCGGCTCCTTGTCTCCTCCGGCCGGGTATTCGGGCTCAACGAATTAGGTTATTCGGAATATAATCAAAAAATCATACAGGAAAATCTAAGCACCACGCACGGGATGATTTTATCCACCGGCCCTACGGGCAGCGGAAAAACCACGACTCTTTACGCGCTTTTGCATTTACTGAATAATCCGGATGTCAATATCTGCACCATTGAAGATCCGATTGAATACGACATCCCGCGCATCAATCAAACGCAGGTCAATATAAAAGCGGGAATCACATTTGCCAACGGTTTGCGGGCGTTTCTCCGCCAAAATCCGGATATTATGATGGTGGGAGAAATCAGAGACGGCGAGACGGCCGACATCGCCATTCAGTCGGCGCTTACCGGGCATTTGGTGCTTTCCACCATCCATACCAATGACGCGCCTTCCACGGTGGCGCGGCTGATTGATATGGGCGCCGAGCCTTTTCTCCTGTCTTCCACTTTGAATCTGATAATCGCCCAGCGGCTTTGCCGCCGTATTTGCCTGCATTGCATCGCCAGCATTCCCATACCGAAAGACACGGCGGAGCTTATCAAAAAACAATTGCGCTTGGTCAATCCGGACAATGAGCCGGCCGCGCCAAAACTTATTTTCAAAGGCCAGGGGTGCAAGCAATGTTCCGGGGCGGGTTATTCGGGCCAGATTGGTATTTTTGAAGTATTGGATATTACGGCGGAGATAAGGGAATTGATTACGACTAACGCGTCGGCTGATAAAATCCGCGTCGCGGCCATAAAAAACGGAATGAAAACGATGTTTGAAGACGGGATGGTAAAAGTGGAAGCCGGAATGACGACGGTGGAGGAGGTGCTGAAGGCGATAAGGGAGTAATCTTGCAACTTGTATCTTGTAACCTGTAACATTTTTGTTTTGATTTTTTGACTTGTAATTGAGATATAAGATACGAGATGCAAGATCCATGTTTTATGCTTTACTCATACACCGCCACAACAGGCGAAGGATCAGTGCAAAGAGGAGTGATTGAAGGCCCGACCGCCGAGGCTATTTTTGACATATTGACCAGACAAGGATTAAGCGTTGTTTCCGTCAAAGAAAGCTCGGCCGCGAAAAAATCCGCGGGAAGAGGGATCGTGCTTTTCGGACGGATAAAATTTTACGAATACATTTCTTTCGTAGACCGGCTCGCCACGATGATCAAAGTCGGATACGCTCTTACCGACGCGATTGATATTTTACACAAAGATACGGTCAATCCGATTTTTAAAGAGATTCTTTTGCAGGTCAAATTCGGTTTAGAAAAAGGCCAGCCGCTCTCGTCGCTCCTTGCCAAGCATCCGAAAAATTTTTCGCCCATTTTTATCAGCTTGGTGAAAGCCGGCGAATCCTCCGGCACTTTGGAAAAAGTGCTGGAACATTTGGCCACCCAGCTTAAAAAAGATTATGATTTGCGCAAAAAAGTGAAATCCGCCTTGGTTTATCCGATTTTTCTTTTTATCCTGACAGTTATCGTGATGCTTGGAATGTTTATTTTCATAATGCCGCGCTTGGTAAAAGTATTCGCCCAAAGCGAAGCGGAATTGCCCATTACCACCAAAATTCTTTTATCGATCAGCAATGTCTTGTCTTACAATATTCCTCTCACTCTCATTACGGCCGGATTTTCAGCTATTTTTTTAATAACGCTTGTCCGTTCCCGTACCGGAAAAAAGATTTTGGCGAAAATCGGATTTCGTCTGCCGGTGGTGAAAAATCTGATGCGCCAAGTAGCTTTGGCAAGATTTGCCCGAACGCTCTCTTCTCTTTTGGGATCAGGCATTTCTATTTTGGAAGCGATAGATCTTACCGCCGATGTAGCCGGCGGTTCCCGCTATGGCGAGGTGATCCGCGGATCCAAAAAGAGTTTGGAACGCGGTATTCCCTTGAGCGTTTATTTGTCCAGAGAGCCGAATCTGTTTCCCAATCTTTTGCTGTCTATGATCAGCGTGGGGGAGAAAAGCGGAGAGTTGGACAATATTTTGCGCAAAGCGGCTGATTTTTACGAAGTGGAGGTTGATTCCAGTTTGAAAGATTTGGTCGTATTTTTGGAGCCGGCTATGCTTTTTTTCATCGCCATTGCCATAGGTTTTCTCGCCATCGCCATCATCACGCCCATTTATTCGTTGGTGGGGAGTGTTGGGTAAAAGAAACTCAAAAGTCAAAACGCAAAGTTCAAAACTACAACTTAAAATTAAAAAGTTTTGAGTTATAATTTTGAGTTTTGAGATTTAACTTTTCAGTTTATGCGCGGCTTTACTCTGATGGAACTCGTTCTCGTTATCGCCATTCTTGGCATTATTGCCGGATTGGGGATAGGGAGTTATGCCAATTTCTTGCGCCAAGGATCGCTGGATTCGGCCGCCAATGAAATCATCGCCGCTTTGCGCAAGGCGCAGACCAATTCGCAAGCGTCAAGCGAGGGATTTGCCTGGGGAGTGGAATTTGACACGACCAATAAGGATCGGTATATTTTTTTCCAAGGAAAATGCGCGACTACTGCTTCGGCCTCTTGCCGGGTGGGAGGCGCAAGCGGCGATTGTCCTGGTTCGGAAAGCTGCACCACAACCGATAAAGAAACAATATTTCTCCCTTCATCGGTGGAAATAAATTCAGCCAGTTTCAATAGTCAAAAATACACGATGTTTGACAGGCCGACTGGCAAACCAAAAGCAAGTTTTGACGGCAATGTCGTCATCCAGCTCAAAGGCGGCAGCCAGCAAAAGACAATCAATGTCTCGGCGCTGGGGAAGATTGAATAATAAAATAATTATGATACAAGATACGAGATACAAGATACGAGATACAAGCGGTCAGCTTCTTGTGGAAGCCGTCCTCGCCATCGCTCTGCTTGGAATTTTGGCCGGAATAATCGGAATGGCCGTCAATGTATCCACGCAGACCAATAAGGCCTCGGGCAAAAAGACAGTCGCCGTTGCTCTGGCGCAAGAGGCGATTGAAGCGGTGCGGGCGATTAAAGACAATAATGAAACCACCGGCCGCGGGTGGAATAAAATTTATGAAAAAAATAAAGGTTCGGGAAATACTTATTATCCCGCAAATACCGTTCCATTATGCGGATCGGCAATATGGTGCCTTGTATCCGGCAGTGAAGAAATTGTTAAAGATGGCGTGACCTATACTCGATCGCTTTATATTGACAATGTTTGTCGCGATGCAAAAAATGGCGGAGGAGATATTACAGCAACTGGCGCGTGCAATGAAACGACTAATTTCAACGATCCGTCAACACAGTATGTGCGCGTGACGGTGACGGCAAGCGGAATTTCTGATATAATAGTAGAAGAATATCTGACGCGGGCGAAGAATGAAACGAAGGTGTGGGATTCAGACGATACAATTCCTGAAACAACCTTTAAGACTGGTGCAACTTGTTCTAGCACAAAAGTTACGGGATCCGGAACTTCAGCACTCATAGAATTAAGCAGCGTGGGAGGGGGATGTTAAAACAATCGCGAAAGCCATACGGTTATAAAGATTTGCTCGTATTTAAAAAGGCGGAGTAATTGCAAACAAGCTGTACTGCGCTGACTGTCATTTTTCCCAAAGCCAAGACATTGATAGCGCTGGCTGATCAGATGGATCGTTCGGCGCGGTCGGTCAAGCAAAATATCGTGGAAGGATGGAAAAGAAATTCAACCAAAGAGTATTATGAGTTTTTGGGATTTTCCATCGGCGCAAACGCGGAATTGGAAGAGGATTGTATGGATATTTGGAAGGGGATTTATCCCGGACTAATGGGCGTAAAGGGAGTAATGGGAGCAGTGAGTGAAAAAGGGGCAATGGGAGAAAGGGGAGCGACCCATTCATCCCATTTCACCCCCTCTTTCCCCTTAGCTTCATATTCTCCTTCCGCCCTTTCCACCACTCTTCCATCTTTTTCAGCGCATACCCCATTTTCATCCCCTTCTTCCCCTTTATCCCTTTCGGATATTGAAAAACTCCCCTTCTATCCCCTTAATCCATCTTTGCCTCCTGTTGTCCAGCTCAAACTCCGCTGCAAAGAACTAAATTTCCTCATCTCAAAACTCCAAAAATCATTGGAAGACAAGATGACCGCGGAGCACACTCTTCCCGCCGCCGACCGTTTCAAAAAATCTCAAATACATCAGCGCAAAGACAAAGATTGGTACGAAAAGACGCTGGCGGATCAGGGTTTTGCGCGGCTGGCCAACGGCCGGATTGTGAAAAAGAAATAAAATCATAATTGTGGTATAATAAATATGTCTTTGACCTTAATTTTATGACGCTTTATTACTTTATTAAAAAAAGGCCGCATCTTATTTGGTACACGAAGAATTATAAAGGCCTGACAGCCGAGGCGATCGTTGAGGCGACCTTAAATTACGGCGATTGGGACGATGTGCAAAAGCTTATCGGCATTTTAGGCGTGAAAAAAACGGCAATGATTTTTAAAAAAAATTCCTTGCATCGCCGATGCAATTACCGGCCGGAGGTGAAAAATTATTTTCAACTTTATTTCAAAAAACGCGCCGCTTATGCATAAAGAAATTTTGACAAAAGAACAGATTGAGCTTTTACCTCTGCTAAAAAAGTTTTCCAATAAATTTTATTTGGTCGGCGGGACCGCCATTGCTTTTCATATCGGCCATAGACGGTCAATAGATTTTGATCTTTTTTCATTGGAAGGATTCAATAATTTAAGCATTAAAAATCGCATTGTTAAATCAGGGCAATTTAATAAAACAATTGTAAATAGGCGCGGAGAATATACGATTATGGTGAACGGCGTGCAAATGACTTTTTTCCATTATCCTTTTAAAATAGAGAGCAATGAGCGATTTGACAAATTCTTGCGAATGCCGGATCTTTTGACTTTGGCGGCGATGAAAGCTTATGCTTTGGGAATGAGGGCTAAATGGAAAGATTATGTTGATCTATATTTTATCATTAAACATTATCACGGCATGGATAAAATCATCAAATGCGCCAATCATATTTTTGGCGTTGATTTCAATGAAAAAATATTTCGCACGCAATTATCTTATTTTGACGACATCAATTATTCCGAAGAAGTGGTATATATGAAAGGATTCGCGGTTCCGGATAAAGCCGTCAAAAAAGCGTTGGTTGAGTTCAGTATAAAATAAAACGGTATGAATAAAAAAAATCAAAACACCCCTACCCGCATTGTCAGGGTAAGTAAAAAGGCGATCTTAGCTTTTTTTATTATTGCAATATTGTGGGGATTAAGCTTGTGGGGCGTTTGGCAATTCGCGCGAGAGCCCGACAACAACGCAAAGCAAAATTTATTCCATCTTTTAAATCCCCGACTTGCAACATTTGAGCTGAATACGCCGGAAGAACGGGCTGCGAAATTATTTATAACGCTTTCCCCGCTCAAGACAGAGTTGTTGGAATTTTTAGGAGACAATCAAAATAATACGGCATTTTATATTGAAGATTTGAATACCGGCGGGTGGGCTGGATGGCAAGAGCGTGAAGAATTTATCCCAGCTTCGTTATTAAAAGTTCCGGTGGCTATGGCCGCTTTAAAAGAAGTGGATAAGGGAGAATGGACTCTTGAAACGGCATTCACAATGGAAACGCGGTATAAAGATAAAAACTTTGGAAGCTTATGGCAAATGGAAGACGGAAAATCCATCACTCTTAAACAGCTTATCGAAGAAATGCTTCAGTATTCCGATAATACCGCGGCGAATATTCTTTTTGACAAGATTTCGGCGGACAGCCGCAATAACGTGTATTATCATATCGGCTTGGTAAATCCGGAGGCGCCGTTTGAGCAGTCGGCTAATCAACCGCTTTTCCGAAAATTGACTCCAAAGGAGTTGGCAACTATTTTTCGCGCCCTTTTTAATGCCACATATCTTACGCGCCGATCGTCAAGTTATATCTTGGAAATATTGACCGATACTAAATTTGATAAAGTGTTGGCGAGCGAAATT
Organism: Patescibacteria group bacterium; assembly: GCA_004298615.1. Lineage (GTDB taxonomy): Bacteria > Patescibacteriota > Patescibacteriia > SCPX01 > SCPX01 > SCPX01. Next base: position 9,391 of record SCPX01000014.1, read on the forward strand.
CCATCAAATATAAGCGTTGCCCATAAAGTGGCTAACTTTTTCACAAAGGATCCGAATCGCCCGAAAAATTATCATGATTGCGGTATTGTGTATTATCCTCAACATCCGTATCTTTATTGCGTCATGACGAAAGAATTCAACGCGGATGTTGCGCAGCAATTTATTGTTGATATTGGTAATAAAATTTATCGGTATTTTGATAAAACATCCAATCAGCCAACTGCCGCCAAGCCATGAAAATCAATTTTAAAAAAATTCAAATTGAAATTGAGCCTCTCTTAAGGATTAGACGCGCTTCTTTGCGATCCATAATTATTGGCGTATCTGTCTTCATTATTGTTTTGCAATTTCCCCTCGTTTTATTTTTTCAGTTGTTTCGGAGTTCCGTTAATCAGTTGCCTTTTTCTCAACCTCTTGAAAAAATAGCGGAAACGCTTAATCCCAATGAAGCGCTCGCCACCTACCAATTCGTCCCCACCGCCGGCGCTATCGTGACCGGCACCGCGCCGGCCATCACCTCGGCCGCGGTCGCGGCCGCCGAAGGAGTCAATGTCGGT